>JAYVQV010000602.1:0-3389 GCA_043776855.1 Limisphaerales bacterium
GCGAGCGGAATTTGTTTTGTCGGCAATCCGAACGCGGCGCGGAGCGTTTTGTTCAATTACAATCAGGCGAACAAACTTGAAAACATTGACCGCACGCCCGGACCCAAGACGGACAATTATCCGGCGGATTGTCTCGTGGACGATTGCCTGATTTATCTGACCGGGCGCGTGGAAAAACAAACGGCGGGCGTCGAGATTGATTTGTCGCAGGACATCACGATTCGTCACTGTTCGATTTACGACCTGCCGCGTTCGGGCATCAACATCGGCGACGGTTGCTGGGGCGGACACGTCGTTGAATTTTGCGACATTTTCGACACGGTAAAGGAAACCGGCGATCACGGATCGTTCAATTCCTGGGGACGGGACCGATACTGGTTGCCGGACATCAACGCGGTCAATGCGTGGGTGAAACAAGTTCCTGATTTGCCGAAGCTCGACGCGGTCAAACCAAATGTCCTCGCCAATAATCGCTGGCGTTGCGATCACGGCTGGGACATTGATCTCGACGACGGCTCTTCATTTTACATCATCACGAATAATTTGTGCTTGCACGGCGGCATAAAAAATCGCGAAGGCTTCGGGCGCGTCGTGGAGAACAACGTCATGGTGGACGGAAGTTTTAATCCGCACGTCTGGTTCGCCGAGAGCGGCGATATTTTCGCGCACAACATTGTCTGGACAGCGTATCGCCCCGCGAACATGCACCGTCCACCGTGGGGCGCGGAGATGGATTTTAATCTGTTGCAGAAAAACGGCGCGACGACGAACGCGCCCGCGACGCGCCTGCAACAGCAAAGCGGGCGCGATGAAAACTCCATCATTGCCGATGCGGAATTCGTTGATCCGGCTCACGGTGATTACCGCGTGAAAGATGGTTCGCCCGCGCTGGCGATAGGTTTCGTGAATTTTCCGATGGATGATTTTGGTGTGCAAAAGCCGGAACTGAAAGCCATCGCGCGCACGCCGGAATTGCCGCAGCCAAAAATGGTTGCCGCCGCGCCCGTAGCGCGCGACAGCACGCCACGCGCGTGGCTCGGCGCGAGCGTCCGCAACATCGCCGACGAAGGCGAAATGTCCGCGTTTGGCTTGCCCGGCGTAACGGGCGTTTTGGTTTTAGAAGTTCGGGCGGATTCGGCTTTGGGAAAAGTAGGTTTGCAAAAAAATGATGTCATCCTTTTAATCAATGGAGTGAAAACGGATGATGCGGTGACACTGCTTCGGCAGGCTCCGACTTTGACCGCTGGCCAAACCGTCAAGATTGGAATTTCCCGCCTGCAAAAAGAAATCACTCTTACTTTGAAATCCGTCTCACCACAATAAAAACCATTCGCTCAAATTTTTTTATGCAAAGCGATTTTTCCCGACGCCAATTCATCACCAAATCCGCGCTGCTTGTCGGGGCGGGCATGAGTTTTCCCGTGCTGCGGACTTTCGCCGCCGACACCAACGCGCCGTCTGCAGCTACCCTGAATCCCGCGTCGTCCGGCAAGGATTTGCTGACGCTTGACGCCTCGGCTCGGCCTGCGCCAGCCGGGTCGCCGGTTTTTCACATGGGCACGCCGACCGCGCCGGGCGGCCACACGCTGACGTTGGACAGCCGCAGTTTGCTGCGCGACGGCAAGCCGTGGGTTTTTATCTCCGGCGAATTTCATTTTGCGCGCTGCCCGGATTCGGAGTGGCGCGATGAATTGCTCAAAATAAAAGCCGGCGGCGTCAGCGTGGTGGCCACTTATATTTTTTGGATTCATCATGAGGAAATCGAGGGCAAATGGGATTGGAGCGGCCAGCGCGATTTGCGGAAATTTCTTCAAACTTGTTATGATGTTGGTCTCCACGTGCAGCTGCGGATCGGGCCGTGGTGTCACGGCGAAGTTCGCAACGGCGGTTTTCCGAACTGGCTGCAAAAGTTGGGCGATGACAAGGTGATTGAATTGCGACGGGACAATCCCGGTTATCTCGATTATGTGAAAAAACTTTACGCGCAAATCAGCGGGCAAACAAAAAAACTTTTGTGGAAAGACGGTGGTCCGGTCATCGCCATCCAATTGGAAAATGAATTCAGCGGCCCGACGGAACATTTGATGACGCTGAAAAAAATCGCGCGCGCCGCGAGTATGGATGTGCCGCTTTACACTTGCACCGGCTGGGGTTCGGGCGGTGCGGCAGCGTTCGGCGAAATCGTGCCGTTTTCGGGTTCTTATGTGGACGGCTTTTGGGATCGTTCGTTGAACGGCGGCGGTTACGGCGGCGTGCTCCGGTTTTCCGGCGGGTCGCGTCGCGGCAACGCGGCGGCGATGGGCATGGTTGATGCGGCCTCGACAAACGCGGCTCCGGTCAGCGCGCCGGTCAGGGAAACTTATCCTTCGTGCACCTGCGAACTCGGCGGCGGCATGATGGCGAGTTATCATCGGCGGCCATTTCTTTTTCCCGAGGACACCGAGTCGCTCGCGCTGGTCAAGCTCGCTTCGGGCGTGAATCTTCTCGGATTTTATATGTATCACGGCGGCAAAAATCCCGAAGGCAAATTGACCAATCTCAACGAGACGCAGGCGACCAATTACTGGAACGATCTGCCGGTAAAAAATTACGACTTTCAGGCGCCCATCGGCGAATACGGCCAGACCCGCGAGCATTATCATTTCTTGCGGCAACTCGGTTTATTTTTGAAAGATTTTGGCGTCGGACTTTCCGGCATGACTTCACGAACGCCCGCCGCGCGCGGTTCGCTCAACTGGGCGGCGCGTTCCGATGGCGACAGCGGTTATCTTTTCGTGAGCCACTATCAGCATTTGTCAACGCAACCGGCGCGGGAAAATATCCAGTTTCAAGTCAAACTCGCCGATGATGAAATCACCTTGCCATCCGCGCCGGTCACCGTTCCCTACAACAGCCGGTTTTTTTGGCCGCTCAATTTGGACCTCGGCGGCGTGAAACTCATTTACGCTTCCGCCCAGCCGATTTGCCAGCTCAACGACGGCGACACGCGCTACACCGTCTTCAAACAAACCGCCGCGATTCCGGCGGAATTTGTTTTCGATGAAGCAGCCGTCGTGGATGCTTCGACGGGAAAAATGACAGCCGAAAATTCACAGCTTCAAGTCCGCAACGTCCCGGCCGGTCTGGGCGCGGCGATCCGGTTGCGCGGGAGCGACGAAAAAAAACACGTCATCATTTTGCTCGACGAAACGACTTCGCTGAATCTTTGGAAAGGCGAATGGCAGGGACAAGAACGCCTTTTCGTGACGCGCGCGACGTTGCTGCTCGATGGTTCCAACTTGCGTTTGCGTGCAGAAAAGCCGGAAGATTTTTCCGTCGCGATTTTTCCCGCGCCGGCAAATGTCAAGGATGGTCACGGCAAATTGACGGCGACGGACGACGGTTTGTTC
>JAYVQV010000603.1:0-3385 GCA_043776855.1 Limisphaerales bacterium
ACCGGCTTCCAGCCGGTTGTTTCCGGCATCCTGCCGGAAACCGTCGGCACGGCCACGCCCCGCAGGAACGTGAACGGCGGCTGACGATTCCCGCCGCGAACGGAATTTGGCTGGAAGCCAAATTCAACCGGCTGGAAGCCGGTTCCACCATAAACCAACGGCATGGATTCGGTTTAATTGATGGCGACGGCATTTGTTGTGGGATAAATTTCCGCCATGATTCCGGCCACGAACGACATCACGCTGATTCTGGACGCCATCTCGCGCGGCGAGAGCGGGGCGGCGGAGGAATTGCTGCCGCTGGTCTACGCGGAGCTGCGAAATCTGGCGACGGCGCGAATGTTGCGCGAGTCCGCCGGCCACACACTGCAACCAACGGCGCTGGTGCATGAGGCATGGCTGCGGCTGGTCGGCGACCGCGACCGCAACTGGAAGGGGCGCGCTTATTTTTTCGCCGCCGCGGCGGAGGCGATGCGGCGCATCCTCGTGGATCACGCGCGCCGCAAGGCGCGGTTGAAACACGGCGGCGGGCAGGAGCGGCTGAACATCGAGGATCTGGAACTGGCGGCGGCGGCGCCGGATGAAAAAATCCTGCTGGTGGAGGAGGCTTTGAAAAAACTCGAACAATCCAACCCGGAGCGCGCCCGCGTGGTGGTCGCGAAATTTTTCGGCGGCCTGACGAACAAGGAGGTGGCCGACACGCTGGACATCGGCGAACGCTCGGTGGACCGGCATTGGATGTGCGCCAAGGCGTGGCTGTTTCAACAACTACAGGCGGCGGCGTGACGACGGAAATTTTTTGGTCGTGTCCTAATTTACGGAGCGCGGCTGTCCCAGCCGCAGCGCGTGGGAAAAATCCGTTGCCGCCTCTAAAAATGGACGCGCTGCGGGTGAGGACACCCGCGCTCCGCCGGCAAATTAGGACACTACCAATTTTTTCGGCGGAAAAAAATCGGCGGAGACGCAGTAACTTTTGAGACCATGACCATGGAGCTGACAGAAAAAGCGGAGGACATTTTTTGTTCTGCGCTCGAAATCACGCCGCCCGACCAGCGCAAATCTTTTTTAGATCGCGCCTGTTCGGGCGATGGCGCGCTGCGTTCGGTGGTTGAAAAATTGCTGGCGTCGCAGCCGGACGCGGAGAATTTTTTCCCGGAGGGCGGCGTGGCGCGGCTGCCGCTGGCGGGGCTGGCAAAAACTTTTTCGGAAACCCCCGGCCTGGCCGAGAACATTGACACGCTGGAAAAAATAGATGAAGCCATTGGCAAATGCGCCGGGCCTTACAAGCTGCTGCAAAGAATCGGGGAGGGCGGCTGCGGCGTGGTTTACATGGCGGAACAGGAAAAACCGGTGCGCCGCAAGGTGGCGCTCAAGATCATCAAGCTGGGCATGGACACGAAAAATGTCATCGCCCGGTTCGGCGCGGAGCGGCAGGCGCTGGCGCTGATGGATCATCCGAACATCGCGCGCGTGCTGGATGCGGGCGCGACGGAAACGGGCCGGCCTTACTTCGTGATGGAACTGGTGCGCGGCGTGAAGATGACCGAATACTGCGATCAGAACGCGCTGGACACGCGGCAGCGGCTCGATCTTTTTATTCTGGTTTGTCAGGCGATTCAGCACGCGCATCAAAAGGGCGTGATTCATCGCGACATCAAGCCTTCCAATATTCTGGTCACGATCATTGACGGGAAGCCGGTGCCGAAGGTGATTGATTTTGGCATCGCCAAGGCCATCGAGGGGCGGCTGACGGACAACACGATTTTCACGGCCTACGAACAATTCATCGGCACGCCCGCTTACATGAGTCCGGAGCAGGCGGTGATGAGCGGTGTGGATGTGGACACGCGCAGCGACGTTTATTCGCTGGGCGTTTTGCTTTACGAATTATTGACGGGCCGGACGCCGTTTGAAACGAAGGAGCTTTTGGAGCGCGGCATTGACGGCCTGCGCCGCACGTTGCAGGAACGCGAGCCGCAACGTCCGTCGGTGATGGTGACGACGATGCAGGGATCGGCCTTGACGCAAGTGGCGCACCATCGTCGCGCAGAGCCGTTGAAACTAATCTCGCAGTTGCGCGGCGATCTGGACTGGATTGTAATTCGCGCGCTGGAGAAAGACCGGGCGCGGCGTTACGGCACGGCCAACGGATTGGCGATGGACATCCAGCGTTATCTGGATAACGAGCCGGTCATCGCCCGTCCGCCGAGCCGGATTTATCGCCTGAAAAAATTGGTCCGGCGGAATCAGGCCACGTTCATGGCCGGGGCGCTGGTGGTGCTGGCATTAATTTTTGGCCTGGGTCTGGCGACGTGGTTCTGGCATTCGGAACGCGAGGCTCGCAAGCGGGCGGTTGCAGCGGAACAACAGCAAGCGCGCCTGCGCATGGAGGCTGAAGACCGCGAAAACAGCACGCAGGCCGCCTATTTAATCAGCCAGGGCAAGATCGCGGAGGCGGATGAACTGGTGGAAAAAATTTCCGCCAGCAAGCCTTCACTGGAAGCGGACGCGGTGTTGCGCACGCTGGGGGAATGGCACGCGCTCAAGGGACAATGGCCGCAGGCCGCCCAGCGGTTCAAACTATTGCTGGAAGCGGATCATCGGGATGATTCATGGGCGATCACCGATGACTTGCTCAAGGCTGGCCCGATTCAGATCGAGCACGGAGACATGAAGGGCTATGAACATTTTCGGCAGGCGGCGATTGCTCGCTACGCCAGCACGACCGACCCGATATTTGCCGAACGCACGTTGAAGGTCAGCCTGCTCACACCCGCCGACGCCAGTGTGCTGAAATCTTTGGAAGCGATTTCAGAGGTGGCCGCTAATTCGATGAACAAACCGGGGCGGGATCAGGTCATGGAGGCGTGGCGATGCGTTTCGCTGGGACTGATGGCCTATCGTCAGGGCTACACCCCCACGGCGAAGCGGTGGTGCCAGAAATGTCTGTCCTATTCGCAATACAATCCGGTGCGGATCGCCACCGCCCATGTCATTCAGGCGATGTCCTGCTGTCGTTTGGGTGAAATGGAAGCGGCGCGCTCGGAACTGGCGCTTGGCCGCGACCTGATCACCGCTGAATTTGCGAAGGGGCTGGCCGATGGCAATGGCAGCCAAGGATTCTGGTATGACTGGCTGTTTGCCCGGATTCTGCTGCGCGAGGCGGAGGCTTTGGTTGAAAAGCCGGCCGTGAACGCGAAATAAAACACTGCACTTTTGAACCGCAAAGAACGCAGAGAACGCAAAGACGGGGATAAACCCGAACTCCGAAGTGGAATTATTAGTGTGGGGTGGCACCGGCTTCCAGCCGGTTGTTTCCGGCATCCTGCCGGAAACCGTCGGAACGGCCACGCCCCGCAGGAACGTGACCGGCGGCTGACGATTC
>JAYVQV010000604.1:0-3377 GCA_043776855.1 Limisphaerales bacterium
GCCGAGATATGGCGTGAGCCAGCCAGGGTTGCGGACGATTTGCAACACAGTGTTGGGCGTGCGACCCGCGCGCTGCGTGGCGTCGCCCGCATCCATCTGCAACTGATAAAACGTCAGCCCGGCGTAGCGCAGCGGGGCGTTCATGAAAATGTCCGTCTCGCGATTTTCCTGCGTCGTCGAATTTTGCAGGCGCACGCGGCTGCGGAAATCTTTCGGGATGTCCGTGCCTTCATAGACCGTGTGTGTGGCCTTGAGCAGTGTCAGCGAGAACGGGAAATACTGCCGCGCTGGCCGCAACGCGAAGGTGAAAGTTTTTCCACCAACGGAGATAGACTGCCCCGCCGTCAGTTGCCCGACAATTTTCCCCGCCATCTGCGGACTCATGCGCGTGTAACTCGCGCCGACCGCTTGCACCATCGCCTCATCGGTCGCCCAGTTGGAAACAATCCAGTCGCCGAGCGAACCGTTTGCACCGAGAATTTCAATCACCGCTGTCGGCACATTTTTATCTTCCATCGTTTTAGTTTCCACCACCGGCCGGAAATCAAAATTCACCGCGACACCGTTCGTCGTGAGCGGCGGGGCATTTTGCATCATCGGCGCACGGAACGACGGCTCGGAATTTTTCCAGAAGTTTTTTACGCGGAACGTGAACGGCAGGCTATCAATCTTCACCGCGCTGTTCGTCGAATGGAGCAGCTTTTCAGGAATGGCCGTCACCGTGTCGCCATCAATGAAAACCAGTTCGCAATGGCGCGCGTCCTCTGCGTAGGCCTTCGTCTCGCCTTCCGTGAGCCGCATCTGCGATTCATGCGCCATCATGTCCGTGATGAGCTGGCCGACGAGCAGCAGGATCACGCCGCTGTGCGCGAGTTGGATGCCGATTTTTTTTACGGAGAGTTGAAAACGATAAACGTGCGCGCAAATTAAATTCAGCAGCAGCATCGTGCCGAGGAGATAACCACCGGGCAGCACGAACGGAATTCTTTTGCCGAAAAGGTCGAGACCGAAGATGAACCACTGGCGGAAGTAGCGCGCCTGCGCGTTGTAAAGCCCCTCGTCCACCTGCGCGAGCGTGCCGACGAATACCAGCACGATGCAAAACGCAAGCAGCGTAACGGTCAGCTTGAGCGAGGTGAAAATTTTTAACAACCGGCTAACGGGCATCGGGGTATTTTGCCGACTGGATGAATTTTAAGAAAGCGTCTTTTTGCGCCGCCACGACTGCGTCATCACCCATCAGTTTGTAAAACCACGTCTGGCCGCCGTGCGGAACCGCCGCCCCGACCAGGCGCGCAGGCTGGCCGGTCTTGGCGTTGACGCCGGAAAAATCTACGACGCTCGCCGAACCAGAGGCTGAAATAATTTTTGCGAGTCCGGCTTCGTCCAATGGACTCAAGCCAAGCTGTCCGCGCCAGCGAGTGACGTTCGCCAACATTCCCCCGCCATCGCGGAGAAGCTGGCTGATGTTCACGTCCGCCTTCGCGCCGTTGGCGGCGATGGAAAATTTGGCGAACAATGGCGGCATCGCGTCGGCGACTTGCCAGCCGGACGGAACTTCCCAAATGGAATTGCCCGTCGGCGCTTCCGCTGCGGGCGTCGTGGCGACTGGCGCGGGCATCGCTGCGTCAAACGAAACTGATTTGAGGAACGCGAGAAAATTTTCTTTTTGCGCGGAAACCGCAGCATCCGCGCCGGTAATTTTGAAAAACCAAGTCATCTCACCACGCGCCAAGGTGGCAACGAGAATTTGTGCGCGCGATTTGCCGTCCACGAGCAGCGCCTCGCTGACGAGGCTGAATAATTTTCCGCTACCGCTGCCGATGGCGACGGCGGCTGATTCAACATTCGTCGTCACGGACAACTTCAACTGGTCGCGCCACATGTTGACGATCTGAAGCTCCTGCCCCGCAACCTGCATCGGCAGCACGCCGATGTCAGCGACTTGCCCATCTGCCACCGTTGCTTCAAAGCTGGCCACGCGCATATTGCTGGCGGTTTTCTCGGTCCAGCCCGGCGGCAATGTCCAATGCAACTGCGGCGTGGCGGCAGCCATTTCACCGTGAACCGGCGCGGCAACTTCCGTGGCCGCGACGGGCGCAACCGAAGTTTCTTCCTTCGCGACGTGATAAACTTTCACGTCATTCTTGTCGCAACCCGCGAGCACAAACGCGGCGAGAAAAATTCCAACCCAACCAATGCGGTTTCGCCGCCACGCCGCGCCACTGGGAGCGCCGGCTTCCAGCCGGCGAGTTCGCGTTGGTTTTCTGAAACACGCCGGCTGGAAGCCGACGGTCCCAGTTTTTTGGCAGGCGTTCGTTTTCATGTCAGCTCACTTGCATGTTGAGCAGGAATTCGATGTTGCTCTTCGTTTTCTTCAACTTGCCGAGCATGAGATCCATCGCCTCGACCGGCGGCACGCCCGTGAGCGCGCGGCGCAGCATGACCACACGGCTGGCTTCATCGGGATGGTAGAGCAATTCTTCTTTGCGCGTGCCGCTGCGCTCGACGTTGATCGAGGGAAAAATGCGGCGGTCAACCAGCGCGCGATCCAGATGCACCTCCATGTTGCCCGTGCCTTTGAACTCTTCAAAGATGACTTCATCCATGCGCGAACCCGTGTCCACGAGCGCCGTGGCGATGATCGTGAGCGACCCGCCTTCTTCAATGTTACGCGCCGCGCCGAAAAATCTTTTCGGTTTGTGCAGTGCGTTGGCATCTACGCCGCCGGAGAGAATTTTTCCCGAGTGCGGCTGCACCGTGTTGTAAGCGCGGGCGAGACGCGTGATGGAGTCGAGCAAGATGACCACGTCGCGCTTGTGCTCCACCATGCGGCGGGCTTTTTCGATGACCATTTCCGCGACTTGCACATGGCGTTCCGGCGGTTCATCGAACGTGGAGGAAATCACTTCCGCACCTTTGCAGGAACGCTCCATGTCCGTGACTTCTTCGGGGCGCTCGTCAATCAGCAGGATGAAAAGATACGACTCTGGATTATTTTTCAGGATTGCGTTGGCGACCTTCTGCATCAACACCGTCTTGCCCGTGCGCGGCGGCGCAACAATGAGGCCGCGCGTGCCTTTGCCAATCGGGCAGACCAAATCCAAAACGCGCGTGCTCAATTCAGTCGGATCGGTTTCGAGAATGAAGCGCTTGTTTGGAAACAGCGGCGTGAGATTGTCGAAATGCGTTTTGTCCTTCGCCTTGTCCGGTTCTTCACCGTCCACGGCCTCGACTTTCAACAGCGCGAAAAATTTTTCCTTTTCTTTCGGCGGACGAATTTGTCCCGTGACCAGATTGCCCGTCTGCAAATCAAACCGGCGGATCTGCGACGGCGAAACATAAATGTCTTCCGGGCAGGGCAGATAATTAAAACT
>JAYVQV010000605.1:0-3375 GCA_043776855.1 Limisphaerales bacterium
CCACGGCGGCGAACTGGTGGCGGCGGGAACCTTGCCGGAAATTTTGGCGAATAAAAAATCACTCACCGGTCAATACCTGACGGGTGAACTGGAAATTTCAATTCCCAAAAAGCGAATTAAGCCGACGGAAGAAAAAGGCTGGTTGGAAATTCTTGGCTGCAAAGAAAACAATTTGCAGAACATTGATGTGCGGATTCCGCTTGGCACGCTGACGTGCGTGACGGGCGTGAGCGGTTCCGGCAAGAGCACGATGGTCAGCGACATTTTGCAACGCGCGCTGTTCCGTAAATTCTATGGCTCGAAAGAACGTCCCGGTGAACACAAGTCGCTCAAAGGTTTTGAAGGTCTCGACAAAGTCATCGTGATTGACCAGTCGCCGATTGGCCGCACGCCGCGCAGCAACCCGGCGACTTACACGGGGATGTTCAACCAGATCCGTGATTTGTTTGCCAAAATTCCCGCCGCAAAAGTGCGCGGCTACGAGCCGGGACGATTCAGTTTCAATGTGAAGGGCGGTCGCTGCGAGAAGTGCGAGGGCGACGGCATCTTGAAAATTGAAATGAATTTTCTACCGCCGGTTTATGTGACCTGCGAGACCTGCAACGGCAAACGCTACAATCGCGAGACGCTGGAAATTTCTTACAAAGGCAAAAATATTGCCGACGTTTTGGACATGACGGTGGATGAGGGTGTGGATTTTTTCCGCGCCGTGCCGAAGATCGCCACGCCGCTGGAGACGTTGCAGCAGGTCGGCCTCGGTTACATCCGACTCGGCCAGCAAGCAACGACTTTGAGCGGCGGCGAGGCGCAGCGCGTGAAGCTCGCAACGGAACTCGCGCGCCGCGCGACCGGCCAGACGCTTTACATTTTGGACGAGCCGACGACGGGTTTGCATTTTCACGATGTGGCGAAACTGCTGGAAGTGCTGTTCAAATTGCGCGACGCCGGCAACACGCTTGTCATCATCGAGCACAATCTCGACGTGATCAAAACGGCGGACTGGATCATTGACCTCGGCCCGGAAGGTGGTTCGCGCGGCGGGAAAATTATTGCGGAAGGCCCGCCGGAAAAAATTGTCCACGTTGCCGAAAGCCACACGGGGCATTATTTGAAGAGCGTGCTGGCATGAGTGGTGAAGGCGTTGCCTATCTCCATATTAGGCCACGGCCTCATAGTCATCGTCATTTTGTTGGAATCTTTTTAATTTTATCCAACTCTTCGTAATAAAAGGAATTGCTATGTGTCTGCTCGGTGTCGGCATCTATCAATGCGTTTCCAGTCTTCCAGTCAGGATGGTTTATTTCCCATAATTCCAGATCGGTTCGGGCTGCTCGCGCCGCCAGTTTTTCAAGCACGGCATTTGTTTCGTCAGCCGTAAGCGTATGTTCCTGAATATATTTCTCCCGCTGCGCGCGGTCGCGTGCAATTGCTGTCTGACGCGCATAAAAACCTATGATGACCACAATGGCGACCGGCAGTAGAATGAATATAATTAGCGAACGCTTTATGTTCATATGTTAGGCTGCTTATTTATCGTTTTCATATTTCCATTTGGCTACTGCTATCTGAAAAAGCTGTTTCATTTTACCACGCCGAAACTCTCGCTTCTGGAACTCATTAAAATCTATCTCAATCCAAGAACTGCGCTTTGTGCCATTGGCAATCGCGTGCAAAAGCTGGATTGGACGTTCAAAAGATGGAAGTGCATCCGCAAAATTTGGATGATATTTTTCACGGGCAACATTCACCCGCCGGCTCAACCTAATTCCGCCGGAATAGTTCATGCGAAATTCTCGTCTATCCCCTGGATCAATTTTCTGTTTTTCGGATGGCTCAAGAATAAAAGAATGAGTCAAATGCGGATGCCCGAAGTGGATACGGACCTGCCGTATAAACAAGGGGGTGTCCTTCGTCCGATTAGTGATGAATACAAAGATGGTAGCCGGATTGCCATCTACGCCTACGTCGAGGCGGAAAGTGAATCTGGCTGCCAAAACATCCAATCCCATCTTGTAGAAATCGTAAAGCATCGTAAAAACAATGGCGCTCACGAGCAGCCTAACATCTATATTAACCGCGCCCGATGTTGGCTATTTCTGTTAGGAGACAATCGGTCACACCCATGACCTAAAAATTCTGCGGCGCATTTTGGCGCCGCTTGTCACCCAGCATTTCGGCCTTGAACGCATCTTCCCAGAACGCATCGCCGGAGCAAGCGGTAAAATTTTAACGCGCTTACGCCAACGCGCCAGCGTCTTGGACTGCGGCAGCCCTCTGCCGCTTTTTCATTCTCGTGGCTGGCGATGCTAAAGCGCCAGAGGACTGGCGCAGTCCAAAACCTCGCGGAGTTTATTTACCGCAAAAGGTTTGAACCTCGGAAAAAATCCGCAGGCGGGCCGCCTGCGCTCCGAGATTTCCGGCTTTAGTCGCTTCGCCGCGTCGTTTAGATTCTGCGCATGGTTTTTCACCGTCACTGGCTTTTGATTTTGTCGTTGCTTGTTTTAAGCAGCGGACAAGTTTTTGCCGCGTCGCGCGAGGAGCGGGCGTATGCCACGGCGTCGTTGGATTTTCAGACGGAAATCTGGGGCAAGGCGGAAAGCGGCTTCGCGCAGTTCGCCCGCAACTATCCCAAATCTACCAACGCGCCGCTGGCCGTGCTGCTGTCGGCGCAGGCGCAGTTCAAACAGGAAAAATTTTCCGCCGCCATCCAGTCGCTCACCGCCGCGCAGGCCAGGGCCGGCGCGCTGGCGGATCAATACGCTGTATGGATCGCGGAAGCGCAGTTCGCGGATAAAAAATTCCCGGCGGCGGCGGAATCGTTCGCCGCGCTGGTGAAAAATTTCCCCGAATCGCCGTTGCGCCTGCGCGCGGCGGTCGAAGCGGCGGCGGCGTATGAAAAATTGCGCGACTGGCCGAAGCTGTCGGCCTTGCTGGGCGGCACAAACGGCGTGTTCGCGCGGAAGGCGGAGCTGGACGCGGCCAACGAACTCGTGGCGCGCGGGCGGCTGCTGCTGGCGCAAGCGGAGTTTGAGCAGAAAAATTTTGCGGCGGCGGCGGCGCAACTGGCGTTGGTCAATCCGCTGGCGTTGAAGCCGGAACTGGACTGGCAGCGCGTGTATCTGCTCTGCCGCACGAAGCTGGCGGCGGGCGAGCTGGACGCGGCGTTCGCGGCGGGGACAAATCTCGCCGCCATCGCCCAGGTGGAAAAGAATGAGACCCATCGCGCGGAGGGCGTGGTGTTGCGCGCGGAAATTTTGGAGCGGCTGGGTCGTGGCAACGAGGCCATCGCGGTGTGGCAGGAAAATCTGGCGCCGTCCACTTCGCCGGAAAAACAGCGGCAGGCGGTTTTCAAGATGGCCGAACTGGCGGCGGGGC
>JAYVQV010000606.1:0-3370 GCA_043776855.1 Limisphaerales bacterium
TTTCTGGCTGGCGTTGCCGAGGATGCTGATGAAGACGACGGCGGTTCGCAGGTCACCGCCCAGATCCACGTCGTTGACGGTGATGAGGCCGGCTTCCTCAACGTTGAATTCGCGGCGAATGGCTTCGCCCAACTCGCGCTTCACCAGTTCGCGGACGCGTTCGTGTCGGAGGTTGGACATAATTTTTAAGCTCCAAGCGCCAACATCCAAGCTCCAGAGAAAATCCAAGAACCAAATTCCAAACCAAAGGCGGACGATTTATTATTGATGTTTGGAGTTTGGAATTTCTCTGGATGTTGGAGCTTGGAATTTGGAGCTTTCACATTTTCACAGTTTAGCCGCCGTTTTTTCCAGGGCGTAACATTCAATCGCGTCGCCGACCTGAAATTCGCCGAAGCCTTCGATGCGGATGCCGCATTCCATGCCCGAACGGACTTCGTTGGCCTCGTCCTGAAACCGGCGCAACGACTGCGTGACACCTTCGTAAATAATGTCCTTCTTGCGACGCACGCGCACTTTGCCGCGCACGATGCGACCCGTCGTGACCATGCAACCCGCGACGGGGATGCCCTTGGATAATTCAAAAACCTGCCGCACTTCGGCCGAGCCGACGACGACATCTTTGACGAGCGGATCAAGCAGACCGGCCATCGAAGCTTTCACGTCATCAATCAACTCATAGATGATCGCGTAAAGTTTCACCTGCACGCCGGAATGTTTGGCCTTCTCTGCCGCCGTGCTGTCGAGGCGCGTGTGGAAACCGAGGACGATGCACTTGGACGCCGCCGCGAGCGCGACGTCGTTCTCCGTGATGGTGCCGACGGCGCTGTGAATGATTTCGAGCGAGACTTTGTCCGCCTCGATTTTTTTGAGCGCCTCGACGATGGCTTCGACGGAACCTTGCGTGTCGGCTTTGACAACCGCGCGGAGGACTTTGCTTTGCGCCGCTTCGAGCGAGGCGAAAAGATTTTCGAGCGTGACCTTGGAACGATTTTCCATCGCTTCACTCTTGGCTTCCATCGCGCGTTCTTCGGCGAGGGCGCGGGCGGCCTTTTCGTCGTCCACGCAACTGAATTCCCAGCCCGCTTCCGGCACGCCGTTCAAACCGAGGACGCTGACCGCCACGGACGGGCCGGCTTCTTTCAAGCGCTGGCCTTCTTCGTTGATAAGCGCGCGGACCTTGCCGTAAAATTCGCCGCAGATAATCACGTCGCCGAGATGCAGCGTGCCTTTGCGAACCAAAACGGTCGCGGTCGGGCCGCCGGGCGAAACACCAGATTCGATTACGTTGCCCTTGGCGTTGCGGTTGGGATTCGCTTTCAACTCCAGCAAGTCAGCCTGAAGCAAAATCATTTCGAGCAATTTATCAATGCCCTGCTTCGTGACCGCCGAACACTCGACGAAAATCGTATCGCCACCCCAGTCGTCGGGAACTAAACCTTTTTCCTGCAACTGCTGGCGGACTTTCAGCGGGTTCGCGTTCGGATGATCGCACTTGTTGACGGCGACGAGAATCGGAACCTTGGCCGCCTTCGCGTGCGCGAGTGCTTCGAGCGTTTGCGGCATGACGCCGTCATTCGCGGCGACGACGAGCACGACAATGTCCGTGACGTTCGCGCCGCGTGCGCGCATGGAGCTGAACGCCGCATGGCCGGGCGTGTCGAGAAAAGTGATCTGCGCGAGTTCCGTTTTGCGCTCGGGATGCGGCACGGCAATCGTATAAGCGCCGATGTGTTGCGTGATGCCGCCGGCTTCGCCCGACGCGACGCTGGCTTTGCGAATGACATCGAGCAAACTCGTCTTGCCGTGGTCAACGTGACCCATGATGGTCACGACGGGCGCGCGCGGCTTCATGTCTTCCGGCTTGTCGTCAATGTCGAGTTCGACTTTGCGTTCGTTCGCGACGACGCCTTCGCCCTTCGCGCGTTTTTCCGCCTCGAACTTGAAACCAAAATGCGCGCAGACTTGCGCGGCGACTTTTTCATCAATGGTCTGGTTGACCGTCGCCATGACTTTCTGCTTCATCAACTCGGCGATGATGGAAAATGGCTTGAGCTTCATCGCCTCCGCCAGCGCGCGGACGATGATCGGCGGCTTGAGGGTGATGACCTTCGCGTCGGCTGGCAGGGAAAACTTTGGCGCTTGCGGGGCGGCCGGTCTGGCCGGGGCAGGACTGCCAAATTGCTGACGGCCATCGCGACCGCGTTGGAACTGACCGGGACGTTGCGGCTGACCGGGACGACCGCCGGGGTGCGGACGTTGTTGCGATACCGGTGCAGCGGTGCGTTCGGCACCGCGTTCACCGGGACGACCGGAACCGGGGCGCGGAGAAAGCTGAATAAACCCAACCTTATCGCCCGTCCCTGGAATACGCGGAGCGGGCGGCGCAACGGGCGCGGGCGGCGGAACGACGGGCTGGGCGGCTTCGGCCACCGACTCGGCGGCAGGCGCAGGCGTGTGACTGTGAGAAATTTCCGGCGGTGCTTCAACCACCGGCAGCGGTTCCGGCGCGGGCGGCGGCGGCGCGGTGATGAGGACGATTTTATCCTCGACGGGCGCGGGCTTGGGTGGTTCGGGGGCGACGGCCGGGGCGAGCTTGGCGGCGAGGTCCGGGCGGCTCTTGATGAGTTCCTCCTCGAGCCATTCGGCGCTGATTTTATCGAGGGAGCTGGAGGGAACTTTGGCGGCGGCAATGCCCAGAGCCTTGGCCTGCACGAGAATGTCTTTGCTCTCGAGACCAAGTTTCTTTGCGATGTCGTAGATACGAACGGGCATAATTTTTATTCACTGCGGCCGACTGGAATGTGCAATTCGCCTTCATGGCTTAAATCGCGCAAAATATTTTTGTTCCAGCCGACACCATAAAATCAGATTGTCGCGCGACGGGCGCTTTCAGCGTGGGCGGCTTCCAAAATCGCCGCCGCATCCGCACCGATGCCGCCAATGTCCGCGAGGTCGCCGGCTTCCGCCGCGAGCAAATCTTCCAGCCGCGTGACGCCCGCATGAACGAGCGCATCGGCCTGTTCGCGCGTGATGCCGGGAATCGTGGCGATGGCCGCGACGGCTTCCTCGACTTTTTCCTCGAAGCCTTTCGTGATGATCTGCTCGGCGATGATTTCCACGCCCCAGCCAATCAACTTTTCAGTGAGCCGCGCGTTCTGGCCGCGCTTGCCGATGGCGAGCGACAACTGGTCTTCCGAAACGAGAATCCGAATGCGCTTGGCGCGTTCATCGAGTTCAATCGTCTTGACCTTGGCCGGTTCCAGCGCCTTCGTGACGAACGCCTTGATGTCCGAGGACCACGGAATCACGTCCACCTTTTCGTTGTTCAACTCACGAACAATATTCTTCACGCGCTGGCCGCGCATAC
>JAYVQV010000607.1:0-3370 GCA_043776855.1 Limisphaerales bacterium
TTCGATGGTGTGGCCGAGCGTGGCGGCCAGTTGTCCCGCCGCTGCCGCGCGACAACCGCCGGTGGCGAGCAGCAGTTTGTCGCAAAGCAATTTTTCACCCGCTGCTTTTTCTCCCTCGCCCCGTCCGACGGGGAGAGGGCCGGGGAGAGGGGCGCTTAATTTGGAAAACATCTGCCTCCTCTCCCCAACCCTCTCCTCCAGGGGAGGAGAGGGAGAAGAATTTTTGTTCGTGAGCGTCAGTTCAAATCTTCCATCCGCGATTTTGGCCACGGATTCCACCGCGCAGTTCATCTGAAATTTCACACCCGCATTTTGCGCTGCATCCATCAGGCAATTCACGATAGTTTCCGAGGAGTCTGTGGTGGGGAACATCCGCCCGTCGCGCTCGGTTTTCAGTTGGACGCCGCGCGCCGCGAACCACGCTACGGTGTCGCGCGCAGAAAATTTTGAGAACGGCGAAAGCAGCGCGCGCTCGCCGCGCGGATAGCGCGTGGCAAATTCACGCGGCTCGAAACAGGAGTGCGTGACGTTGCAGCGGCCGCCGCCGGAGATGCGGACTTTCTCCAAGACGCGGGAAGTTTTTTCAAGGATGGTCACGTCTGCGCCCGCCTCCGCCGCCGCGATGGCCGCGAAGAATCCCGCTGCACCGCCGCCGACCACGATGATTTTAATCGCCATGACTCAACGTTTGAACATCCCATCCGTGATTCCGTAGGCAACGGCGTAGGCGAGAAAAATTCCCGCGCCGCCCGCCAAGCCGAGCGCGATGGCCGAGGCGATGTTGCCGCGCCGGAATTTTTTCACGAGCCACGCGAACACACCGGCGATTAAAAATTCCCCGACAATGATGTAATACGGCGTTCCCGAAATCATCCGGCAGCCGCTGTATTTCCACCAGTGGATGCGCTGCGCCATTTCTTCGTAGTAGGGGATGTTGACCGCGCCGAGCAGGCCGATGATGACGAGGCCGAATTTTCCAAAATGTTCCTGCAAGCGCAGGCCGAGATAGCCGAACTGCACGGCGACGACTTCCCACGCGAGCGGCATCCACGCGGGCGAGCGCCACAGCATCGGCCCGCCGCCGATGGAATAATCCAGCGTCTTGGTGAAATCCACGAGCCACGCATCCGCCGCGAGTTCGGCGAATCCAGCGGCCAGCCCGAAAATCATGAAGCGCGCGAGCAGACCGTCGCGATGCAGATAAACGAAGCCGAGCAGCAGGGCGTTGTCGAAAAGATTTAGCGCCAGTCCCGTCCGCCAGTCTGACCACGGCGCGAACGCGAGCAGCGCCACGGCGACGATGTTGATGACAATCGTGGCGATGACGAGGCGCAGGCGCTTCGGTTCCAGCGGATCGAATGAAAGGCTGCCAATGGGTTTCAACTTTAGCATTGAAGAAAAGTTTTTAACAAATTTTTGAAGGCGAGTCACACCAAGTTTTCAACGGCGGAGATTAACGCGGTAGCGTCTTGGACTGCGGCAGCCCTCTGCCGCTTTTCATCCGCAAGGTTGAAGATGCCAAAGCGGCAGAGGGCTGCCGCAGTCCAAGACCTCGCGGACGTTCATTCCCGGTCTAAAAATCCAAGCCATTTTTTTATTGAAATGCTCTTGGCGAAACCGGCTCGCCGTTCGTCAGCGATTCAGGCAAAATCTTTCCGTGACTGACGAGCCGACCAATCTACCCGCACCTGCGCCGCACAAGCGCCGCGTGCGCTACTCCGGTAAAAATCCGCGCCGCTTTGAGGAGAAATACAAGGAGCACAGCCAAGATGCCGCGACGATCGCGAAGGTCATCGCGTCCGGCAAAACGCCCGTCGGCACGCACCGGCCCATCATGGTCGCGGAAATTCTGGAAGTGCTCGCGCCGAAACCCGGTGATCTGGCGGTGGATTGCACGCTCGGCTACGGCGGCCATACGCAGGAAATTCTCGCGAAGATTTCGCCCGGCGGAAAACTGCTGGGCCTCGATCAAGACCCGTTGCAACTTCCGAAAACCGAGGCGCGATTGCGCGCGCTGGGTTTTGGCGAAGAAGTTTTCATCGCGCATCGCAGTAATTTTGCCGGGTTGCCGCAGGTGCTCGCGGCGCATTATTCCTCCCTCTCCTCCCTCAAAGGAGGAGAGGGCCGGGGAGAGGAGGCAGAGTCCTGGTCAAAATTAAATCCCCTCTCCCCAACCCTCTCCCCGTCCGACGGGGAGAGGGAGAAGAATCTACAGTTGGACACATCAGGTGCCGACCTCATTCTCGCCGACCTCGGCGTTTCCTCGATGCAGATTGATGACCCGGCGCGCGGCTTTTCCGTGAAGCACCACGGTCCGCTGGACATGAGGATGAATCCGCAGCGCGGCCAGCCCGCATCCGCGTTCTTGCAAAAAATAAAATCCGACGCGCTCGCCGTCATGCTCGCGGATTTTTCCGACGAGCCAAACGCCGCCACGCTCGCGCCCGCACTGGCGGGAAAATTATTTACCACCACGCGCGAACTCGGCGATGCCATCCGCGCCGCTGTGCCGCGATTGGGAAAAGATGATTCCGACCTGACCGTGCGCCGCGTGTTTCAAGCGCTCCGCATCGCGGTGAACGATGAATTCTCCGCGCTCGAAACTTTGCTGCGAAATCTGCCGACGTGCTTGAAGCCTGGTGGTCGCGTGGCGATTTTGACGTTTCATTCCGGCGAGGATCGGCGCGTGAAGAAGGCGTTTGCGAGCAGTTTTGCGGCGGGAATTTATTCTGAAATTTCCCATGAAGTTCTGCGCCCGACAGCGGAGGAGCGGAATTCCAACTCCCGTTCCGCCCCCGCCAAACTGCGCTGGGCGAAGCGGGCGTAGTGAAACTGCTCCAGAGATGTTCAAACTGAATTGGCGGTGGACAGGGTCGCGCTGCGACTCTGTTTGCCTGCGGAGCAGGCACTTTGTGGTGCGAGTTTTTGGTGACGCATTAAAATTTGAAACGCTGCCCTGCGTTCGTTCCGTCGCCTGATCCCGCGTCTGCGGGACTCGGCGACGGGTTGGCTCGCAGCGCGAGCCAACCCACCACGCGGGTTTTTCGCAGCGCGAAAAATGCCACCAAATAAAATTACCCTAACGCAATTCGTCCATCGCATCGGCCACGGCGGCGGTGATTTTTCTCGGTCCATCGCCTTTCAAACGCGCGTCTAAATCTTCCAGCCGCCGGATGAGATCAATGACTTCCTTCCGCGCATACGGCCCGCCCGCCGCTTCGCAGAAATGCGTGCGGCAGCCGAACGGTCGGTCCGCGTAGATCATGCACTTACCGTTCTCGCGCTTGAGCATCGGACACGCGCCATCATCCGTGTCTGGCAATTCTTTGCGCCCAGTTCCGCGCAAAGCTTTCGCCGCGAGCAAAGCTTC
>JAYVQV010000608.1:0-3368 GCA_043776855.1 Limisphaerales bacterium
CATCAAAGACCCGTCGGAAGTCGTGAAAGTTTCGCAGCGCGTGACGGTGACGGTGACGGAAGTGGACTTGCCGCGCAAACGCATCGCGCTCTCGATGAAGGCCGCGCCGCAAATCGGGCCGAGCACGAGCGGCACACGCACGTCGCCCAGTGCGCCGCGACCGGCGGGCGGTGGATTTAATAATCGTCCGATGCAGCCGGCCAAGCCGGCAGCGGTGGATTGGTTCACGGCGGCGATGAATAAAAATAAGGGGTGAGGATGAATAATTCAGTTGCTGTGAAAATGCCCGGGACAACCTCCTTCTCCCCTTGGAGGGGAGAAGGATTGAGGATGAGGGGTGGCGGATTTTCGGTGGGTTGAATAAAATCGTGAGTGTTCGGTGATACGCCACCCCTCACCCCGGCCCTCTCCCCTCCGAGGGGAGAGGGAGAAACAGCGCCGGTTTTACCATTTAGTTTTGCAGGAAAGCATGAACAAAATTTTTTGAAACATTTATGAAAGAAAAAAAGCCGACGAAATCAAAACAGGATGAGCAGGCGCAGTTGTTGAATCTGCTCCGCACCATTTTGCCAAAAATCGCGCCGGATGCGGCGTGGGCGGACAAAATTTATTCCGCGTTCGAGGCGGAGCTGCGCGCGAAGAATCGCGTGAATTCGTTCGAGAAATTCTGCGAACGCATTGAGCTGCCAAACTTGGAGGAGAAGACGCTCGAAGAAGTGAAGGCGCAACTGCTCGCGGGTTTCGGCGACGCCGATCTGGAAATCGAACCGAACGAAGATGGCAAAGGTTTGCGCGTGGATGTTTCGCTGCCGGACGGCACGCAGTTTCACAGCCGCATCCTCGTGCGTCCACCCGGCGCGGAAGGCAGCGACGAACAGGAGATCACGATGAAGTTTGTGGCGTTCCCCGTGGCGTTGCCGGGCGACCCGGAGATGACTTGGGCGCTGGCGAAACGCGAGAACATGACGAACGACGAGGCGGGCATCGCGCTCAATAAAATCGAGGATGAATTCTGGGCGTCGAAGGCTGGACAGAAGTTGATCAAGGATCGCGTGGAGCGTTCGTTTCCTGAATTCGTGGCGCGGGTTCCTGCCGGGATGCTTGGCGATGCGGGGCTGAAGCGGCATTACAAACTCCCGGAGACGGTGAAGGTGCTGCGCGCGCCGAAGAAAAATTGAGCGGATTTTCTTAACCTGAATTCCGAAATTATTAACCGCAAAGATCGCAAAGATCGCAAAGGAAAACATTCGGGGTGGAACCGCCAGTGCCAAGAATTGTCCGGGCAACTTTTTACCCCGAATTCCGAAGTTGGAAATTCGGGGTTGCTAATTTCCGCGGTGTCCGCAGCGGCTTCCCTCTCCCCTCGGAGGGGAGAGGGATTGAGGGTGAGGGGTGGTTCCGGAACCGCTGGCACAAAATGTTTCAACGTCCGGGTAATTTTCCACCCCTCACCCCGGCCCTCTCCCCTCCGAGGGGAGAGGGAAGCCGCTGCGGACACTGCGGAAATCATCAACCCAGAGTTTCCAACTTCGGAATTCGGGTTCATTCTGGTTTCAAGAACAGTGGCAAGATGCACCGTGAGGTAACGCGGCGGAGAATTTTTCCGTAACCCGCCGCGCGTCGCCCGCCTCTGACTGGAAAATAAATCTGGAACAATTCATGAACACTCCCTTTTCCCGCCGCAGTTTTCTCAAGACCGCGTTGGTTGCCGGAACCGCCCCGCTGATTTTACCGTCCGGCCTCTGGGCGGCCGACGCGGCGCCGAGCAAACAGTTCACGCTTGGCTTCATCGGCCTCGGCAAACAGGGCAGCGGGCTGCTGCACAATTTTCTGCCGCGCAATGATGTCCGCGTGCTCGCCGTGTGCGACGTGGATTCCACGCGCCGCAAGCTGGCGAAAAGCGCGGTGGAAAATGCCTACGCCAAAGCAACCACCTCCGGCACTTACCAAGGTTGCGATGCCTACAATGATTTCCGCGACGTGCTCGCGCGGAAGGACATTGACGCCGTGGTCATCGCCACGCCGGATCACTGGCACGCGCTCATCGCCATCGCGGCGGCGCGGGCGGGCAAGGATATTTATTGCGAGAAGCCGATGGCGCACACGGTGCTCGAAGGCCGCACGATGGTGGAAGTGATTCGCAAACATAAAATTATTTTCCAAGTCGGCTCCATGCAGCGTTCGATGGGCGAATTTCGTGCCGCGTGTGAATTGATTCGCAACGGCGTCATCGGCCACGTCGCGACCGTGGATGCCGCCGTCATCGGTGGCCCGCCAAGATTTTGCAACCTGCCAGAAGAAACTGCGGAGCCGGGGCTGGACTGGGATTTGTGGCTCGGCCCCGCGCCGCAGCGCGTCTATAACTCGATCTTGAGTCCGCGCGGGATGCCGGCGAATTATCCGCAGTGGCGGCAGTATCGCGAATACGGCGGTGGCAAAGTGGCGGACTGGGGCGCACACCATTTCGACATCGTGCAATGGGCGTTTGGTCAGGATGAATCCGGGCCGGTGGAATTTTTTCCGTCGGAAAAACCGGATGCCGAATCAGGCGTGAGCTGGCGTTACGCCAACGGTTCCAAGGTCACGCACCTGGCCAGCGGCAACGGCATCACTTTTCATGGCGACCAGGGAAAACTGTTCGTGGCGCGCGGCAAGTTTCAACTCTGGCTCGGTGACAAATTAAAATCCGAAACGATGGATGATTATTCGCCGCTGCTGAAAGAGCTGTTGCCCAAGGACGCCGTCCGCCTTTACCGCAGCACGAATCATCTCACCGACTGGGTGAAGAGCATGGCCTCGCGCAAGCTGCCGGGCTGCGACGTGGAAACCGGCCATCGCTCGGCCACGGTTTGCAATCTCGCGAACATGGTTTATTTCAGCGGCAAAGGTTTGAAATGGAATCCGCAGAAAGAAAATTTTACTGACCGCACCGGTGACAAAAGCTGGCTGACCCGCGAATATCGCGCGCCGTGGAAGCTGGCATAAACCCGAATTCCGAAGTCGGGTAGCGGCGGGCATCCTGCCTGCCGTAGAGGGCGGCTTCTCCACCCTCCGCAGTATGCCGCTACGGAGGACGGGCAGCCGTCCGGACGGGGCGTGGATTTGAAAAGGGCTGGGGATTTTTTGCAGCGCCCGACGATGAGCGACGTTATTTCCGCCGGGCTGGAAGCCACGGCTCTACGGCAGGCAGGATGCCCGCCGCTACCACGCCACTCGCCGACCGCACCTCGGTTTCAACTTCGGAATTTGGGTTAAACCACGAAATACACTGAGCACACGAAATGCAAACCGCGATGCGGCATGGAAACTTTTCGTGTGGTTAGTGTATTTCGTGGTTCATCCCAAGGCGGTGTCGCGGCGGGTGCATC
>JAYVQV010000609.1:0-3355 GCA_043776855.1 Limisphaerales bacterium
GCCCGCGAATATAATCTTCATGCGCCTGCCGGATGACCGCGCGCCCCGCGTAAGTGTTCGTGGCCCAGGTATAGTTGTAGCCGACGTAATCGGTGGACAACTCGCCGTTCGCGTTGATGTCCGTCTTGCCGTTCGGAATGATCTGCTGAATGTGAATGAGCGAACTCAATGAAATGGAACCGTTCGTCGCCGCGCGCGCGTTGACGTAGCGGCGGACGAGTTCGTAATTCGTCGGCGAATAATTTCCCGGCGGTGCAATGGCAATTTTATTCGTCGTCACTTGCGTAAGGC
Source organism: Limisphaerales bacterium (assembly GCA_043776855.1). Lineage (GTDB taxonomy): Bacteria > Verrucomicrobiota > Verrucomicrobiia > Limisphaerales > UBA11358 > UBA11358. Next base: position 292 of record JAYVQV010000609.1, read on the forward strand.
AGAGGCGAAAATTGTAAGACTGCACACGGTTGTCCGCTTGGCCGACGGTTTCAATTGGATTGGTGTTCACCAGCGGCAGCACGCCGCTCGCGGAATTTCCGGCGATCACATACGGATCGTAGTTGTAGGAACCGCCGAGCGTCCGCGCGCCCGCCTGGTTTTCGTTGTAAGCGGTCGTCGCCTCGCGGCCCCAGGTGAACGTCACGCCCGCCGCCGCCATCAAGTCGCCCTCGTAAGTCGTGTCCACGAACTGCTGCGCGCGAAACACCGAGCCGTCCTGCATCGTGATTTGCGTGATGCGGTTGCTGGTCATCGTGGCCGACGCGAGCAGAAGATTTGTGAAGACCGTGATGCCCGGCGTGTTCGTCGCCATCTGCCAGAACACGCGCTCGGCAACTTTCGGTTCAAAATAATAAACCGGGTTCGCCGACCCGTATTGCTGGCCGACGCGCTGATAAAATTCCCGCGACAGCCCGCCGATGTAACTCGGCTCGTTCGGCGGCGAAAGGCTGATGTCCGTCACGCCCAGCCCGCTCGCCGTCATGCCGCCGAGATGATTGTTGAGCGAAATGAGCGCGACATTTTTTCCGAGCCGCGCCGCCGCCACCGCCGCCGTCACGCCACCGGACGTGCCGCCGTAGATGCAGATGTCTGCGTCCACGGTGACAGCGGCGCTGGCTGGCAACGAAATCAGAAAGGCGAGAAACGCCGCCGCGTAGGACAGGCGTCGCGCCTGTCTCATACTTAAAAAAAATCCAGACAGCACAGGCAAGCAGATGGAGACAGGCGCGACGCCTGTCCTACGCTGGAGCCGCCCGCAAATGGAGCGCAAGCACCTGCTCGGCTCGTTCCAAGCCGGGTCACCAACGCGCCGAGCAGGTGCTCGGCGCTCCACATCGCGGCAATCCTTCTCATCCTCTTCGTCATCCTCATTCTCAAATTTGAGAATGAGAATGAGGATGACGATGAGGATGATTTTTCAGCGCGGAACATTTTCATTTCATCACCAAATCTTTCGGCCATTCCAATCGCACACCGTCGTTACGAAGCAGCTTTTGGAAATCCGCGAGCAATTCAGATTTTTTCCAAACCTCGCGCGGCATTTTTTTCTGCGCCACGCAAAACGCCGCGAGCGCACCGGCGGCCTCGCCCACATTCCATTCGACGGGATGCAAGCGGTAGCAGCCGTTGGTCAGATGCGTGACGCCGAGATTTTTGCACGCCGGCAGCAGGTTTTCCACGCGCTGCGGAATCAGCGCGCCGAGCGGAATCTGGAACGGCAGCGTGCCGCCGTAATTCGCGTGGTCGCCGCGCGTCGTGATGTGCAGATCCATCGCGTAATGCCCGATGCCCACCGTGTCCGCAAACTGCGTGGCGCGGACTTCATCTTTATTCAAACCCGTTTCCGCCATCCGCGCCACGGTGGTGACGTGCTGCTCCAACACGGTGAATTCCGCCTTGATGCGCCGACCTTCACGGATGTAAGGATACTTCGCCAGCCCGTCCGCCGTGCCGACGACATCGGGCCGCAGCCGCAAACCGCGCCAGCCCGCGCCGCCATCGGGACGCTCCACTTCGGTCTGCAGCCAGTAGAGCAGCGACAAACTCATCTGCTTCGCCGCCGCGACGTGCTTCTTAAATTCCGCGTCACTCACGTCGCAAATTGCACCGAAGGAATAATCATTCTGCGGCCAGTTCACGATGCTGATGTCGCCGCGATAAAAACCGGGGCGAAACAAATCGCGGTCAGCGATGCGGCGGTAGGTGAAAAAGCCTTTGCGCGCTTCGGGGTCAAAACCAATTTTCTTCGACGCGGCTTCCTCGAAATTCAGGACGTGATAATTTTTCTGCGCGCTCGTGCTGTGGGTGAAGTTGCGCCAGAAATCGTAGTCGCGCGGCTTGGCAATGGTGTGATCTTCGCCCGCGAGATACTCCATCGCGAAGCACATCGTGAAGCCCTGCAAGTTGCCGGGGTCCGCCACGTCCTGCGCGTGCGCTTCGCCAGTCTCGGACTTCGCCTCCGCGCCGATAGCGTATTCGGTTTTCGTCAGCGGCAGCAAATCGCCTTGCTCGGTGGCGTCGCAAAAAAACGGCGCGTGCAAAATAATTTCCTGGCCGGATTCCAAATCACGAACCGCCACTGCCGCCACGCGGTCACCGCTGACGGCGGCGGAAATGGCGCGGTGATTCAGCAGAATTTTCACACGCCCGCTGGCGGTGAATGGCGCGAGCATTTCGTTCAAGACGGCGAGCGCCACGCGCGGTTCGCCGCCGATGCGCGTCACCCAACTGTTGCCGGGGTTGAGAAATTCGTCCGCCCGCGCGACGTCCGTGAGTGGAAAATTTTTTCGGTAAAATTTTCGGATGCCCTGGCGAAATTGTTGATACGTCGCCGTGCAGCCGACGGTTTCAATCCAGCGGTTCTCATCCGGCGGCACGGCCTGCTGTGTGATTTGCCCGCCAATCCAGTCCGTCTCCTCCGTGAGAATCACGTTGAGTCCGTTGCGCGCCGCCGCCAGCGCCGCCGCAATCCCGCCCAGCCCGCCACCGATGACGACGAGGTCGGCAGAAAATTCTTTTGCAGAATTTTTTTGCGTGGCGCAGCCGGTGAAAATGTTTGGCGCGAGCAAGACAACCGGCGCAGCGAGCGCGGCGGATTTCAGAAACGAGCGGCGGGGGAGATTTGGTTTCATTGCGAAGATTAAAATGACATCCGATAAAATCCGTTGCGTCTTGGACTGCGGTGGCAAGGCGCAGCCGCGACACCGCTTTCGAGCGGGCGGCAGTCGTTGAAAAGTTTGTGGTCGTCCCGCGCGGGCGAAAGCGGCGTGGCGCTCCGCTTCCCGCCGCAGTCCAAGACCTCGCGGAGATTTGTGGCTCGCTCAAAACACAGACGCGCCAGCGGGGTAGTGGCACAGGCATCTTGCCTGTGAGTTTCAGGAACACACAGGCTGGAAGCCTGTGCCACTATGTCGGCGGGCAAATTTTTCATTTCACGTTCTCCAAAATACTTTCCGGCGCGTCAGGAAACTCACGGTCAGCGCCATGAGCAAAGTAATGATCG
>JAYVQV010000610.1:0-13140 GCA_043776855.1 Limisphaerales bacterium
CGCCTACGGCCTCGTGGTGACGACGACGAATCTACTTTTCAAAGGCGAAGGCCGGCGCGATCCCGTGGACGAAATCCGGCACGAGCTTAATCCGAATTCACCCTACCTCCCTCCGCAACCATGATCCAAGAACGCACCCACTGCCGCACCTGCGGCTCCAAAAATCTCAAGCTCATCCTCGACCTCGGCAAGACCGCGCTGGCGAATGATTTTCTAAAGCCGGAGGATGTGCCGGGCTACAAAGTTTCGCTGCCGTTGCGCGTGGTGCTTTGCCCCGACTGCTCGCTCGTGCAGCTCGGCGACACGGTGGATCCGCGCGTGCTCTACTCGCACTACGCCTACGTCACCTCCACGTCCCAGACGATGGACACGCATCTGAACAAGATGATGACGCATCTGCTGTCCACCGCGCGGCTGGGCAGCGGTTCAAAAGTTTTGGAGATCGCGTCGAACACCGGCGTGTTCCTGAAAAAATTCAAGGAGCAAGGCTGCGAAGTCCTCGGCATCGAACCCGCCGGCAACATCGCCGATGTCGCGCTGGCCACGGCGATTCCGACGCGCAAAGAATTTTTCAACGCGGCCACCGCCAAAAAAACGCGGGCCGAATGGGGCGCGGCGGATTTGATTCTTGGCCGCCACGTTTTCGCACACATTGACGACCTGAAAGATTTGGTCGCCGGGCTGGCGGAAATTTCGCACGAGGAAACCTTGATTGCGTTTGAAGTGCCCTACGTCGTGGATTTCTTTGAGCACACGGAATACGACACGGTTTATCACGAGCATCTTTCCTACATTTCCGTCCGTTCGATTGAAGCGCTGGTGAAAGATTCGCCGTTCATGCTGGCGCGTGTGGATCATTATCCGATTCATGGCGGCTCGATTTTATTTCATCTGCGGCATCGTTCTTCCAAAGCCAAGCCGCACGCGAGCGTGGCGCAGGCGATTGAAAAAGAAAAGGCGATGCGCCTGTCCGAGCCGGCGACGTGGGAAGCTTTCGCCCAACGCGTGAACCACATCCGCACCGAACTGCCCGCGCTGCTGCACCAGCTCAAGGCGGAAGGCAAACGCATCATCGGCTACGGCGCGTCGGCCAAGGGAAACACGTTGCTCAACACCTGTGGCATCACGGCGAAGGAACTGGATTACATCATTGATAACACGCCGTTCAAGCAGGGGAAAATCGCGCCCGGCTCGTTCATCCCCGTGCGCCCGCCGGAAAATTTGCTGAAAGATCAGCCGGATTACGCGCTGCTGCTGGCGTGGAATTTTGCGCCGGAAATCATCAAGCGCGAGACGGAATTTCAAAAGCGCGGCGGCCGTTTCATCGTGCCGATTCCGGAGCCGAAGGTCGTGGTGCCGACAACTTGATTGCCAGCAGCAATTACACTGCAAACCTCAACAAAACGAGCATAAATGCAAAGCCCAACCACTCTCTCGAAGCAGGAGTTTCAGCTTTACATTCACAGCGTCGAACGACAGCTTCTCGCGGTGAAAAGTTGCCGTAATGTAAAAATGGGCTGCGCTCATCCAGACAAGCCCAAACGCTAGGTTTCAACGTTTTCCGCCAACCATTGATTTACCAATAATTAAACTATGAATGATAACCGCGCCGATGAAAAGATGGCCAGCTTCCACTGCCAGCTTCGCGAAGACTACTTGAACCTGCTAAAGATGGTTGTATCACATTCGCTTTGGACGGAATCCACCAGGCCGATTGATCCGCGCCGTTCCCCCCGAAATCTGACCCGCATGGCAGCCACCGTTATGACGGCCATATTGAAGCCCTTCAAACTTCGGCTGGTCATGGATGTGCCGGTGGATGAGAAGGCCAAAGAGGAAGGCAAAGTCTGGCCCGAATTTGCCCATACTATGATTGGTTTGAAACGGCTGGCCAGCATCAAACATTGCGCTGAAACCGTTATAAAAGAAGGCGTCCCGGGTGATTTTATTGAAACCGGAGTCTGGCGCGGCGGCGCTTCTATTTTCATGCGCGCCATTCTGCACGCACATGGGGTAAAAGACCGGACAGTTTGGGTGGCCGACTCATTCCAAGGGTTGCCGCCCCCGGATGCGGAAAAGTATCCTGCTGACAGGGGCGCAAACTGGCATGAGCCGGAGTTTCTTGCAGTTTCGCTTGAACAGGTGAAGGAGCATTTTGCGAAATACAATATGCTTGATGATCAGGTGAAATTCCTCAAAGGCTGGTTCAAAGACACGCTTCCAGTGGCACCCATCAAGCAACTTGCGGTGGTGCGACTTGATGGTGATATGTATGAGTCAACGATGGATGGCTTGGTGAACCTATATCCAAAACTTTCAAAAGGTGGCTTCCTCATTGTGGATGATTACGGCGATGTAGAGGCCTGCCGCCGGGCCATTTCAGATTACCGGGACAAGCATGGCATCAAAGACCCCTTGCAGAAAACTGACTGGGCGGAAGTGTATTGGAGAAAAAGCTGAAGTTGAAACCTCGTCATACAGAGTTGATATTTTGATGTTTGGGCACGCATGAAACTGATTGTTTTACTGCAGGGAATGGGCAACAACGAACGCGGGCTGGCAAAACTGATGTCTTCACACGGTCGTGTTGTGCTGGTTCAACTCGGCTTCATTGAACACATTGAGATTTGGGAACAAGGCCAATGCGTTTACTGCGGTCCAGAAGAAAAGCTCAATCGGACTAGGATTCTGGATGACCTGACTTTTTCAAGCCCCACAATTATACGATCCCTCAAATGTTGTTGGCGGTTCACAAAAGGCCAGAAAATTGACTTGGTTATTGGCAGCGCCTATGCGCTGGCGTTAGCTGGATTATTCCTGAAAATCATCGGTAAAAATCGGAAAGTGGTTTCGTTTGTAGCTGACTACCTTCCGCCCCACGGAACTCTGGCCGTTCGCATTCACCGCCGCATGGCAAACCTGCTGACTCGTTTTTCAGCTTGGAGCGCGGACGAGGTTTGGGCGGTCTCACCACGCATCCCCACAATCAAAGCCAATCCCCGCAATTTCGTCATACCATTGTGCCTAGATGACAACAACCAGCCCGTGGGGACACGCACCGAGATTGGCTATATCGGCTTTCCATCTCCCGACCACGCATTGGATGTGTTGTTCGACATTTGTATAAAACACGGGCTTCGTCTTAATATCATTGGTGATTCTCCCTATTTGCAATCCATCAGACACCTCGCACCGGCGGACACGGCTTTCCACGGAATCATCAGCGACAACGAAAAAATAAAAAATGTGCTCTCGAAGTGCTTCTGTGGCTATGCGGTCTATCGTGACACAAGCCCTAAAAGCTACAGCTACTTTGGCATACCGTCCAAGACCCTCTCATTTTTCGCAAGTAATACGCCCGTGGTGACGACGAACACGGCGCACTTCACACAAAACATCGCGAACTCCGGTGCGGGCTGCGTGGTCAACCCCGTGCCGGAAGAAATAGAAAAAGCCATTTTGGACATCCGGGCACGCTTCCCGGTTTATTACGAGGCTATAAACTGTTTCCGCAAAACGTGGAACACCAGTGTGGAGAAATTTCACGACGAACGGATTGGTGCGCTTTTAGGGTAATACTTATTTTGTCACCCGCATTGCTGGCCGCTGACCTTTCAGAAAAAAAGCCTTAACCATATCCCACCGGTTGATACGAAATCGGAGGAACATTTTTGCCATCACCCAGTCCGAACGTTGACGAATCCGGCAGATAAATTTCCGCGTCGCCCAGATGTGGCGCCACAAACGAAAACAGTCAACCACCGCCTTGAAGTAAGCGCGCCAGGCAAATTTCCAGCTCCGGCTAAGCAGCCAAACCAGAAACCCCTCGGCAAGCACCATCAATACTTGAAGAAAAAAACAAATGAGCAGTATGTGCTGCGCATTTTTGGCGACGACAAGCAGGCTGTTGCGGTTGACGAGGTAGCGGGTGAATTCCTTGATTTCCCATGAGCGGTGCGAACGGTGGTGCACGATACACTTGTGGGCGTAAACGCTTTGATGCCCGGCAAGCCAGAGCTTCCAGGATATGTCGTCGTCTTCACCATACATGAAATGTTCGGCATCAAAGCCGCCGATCTGATCCCACACATCACGGCGCACAATAAAGCCCGCGCCGGCCACCATGAAACACGGCTGCCAGCCCTGCTTTTCTGATTCGCCGATGTGATCGTTTTCAGACCAAGTCGGGCGGCCAAAAATATCGAAGCCTAGCGGCGCGGAAGGCACGATGTTATTAGAATTCAATTCCGCCTGCGCCGAACAGCCGGCAACCGAACCGGAAATTTCAACCGCGCGCAGCAGTTGTTCCAAGCAGTCCGGCTCCAGCCAGGTATCGGCGTTCAGGCTGCAAACGTATTGGCCGGTGGAAATCGCCACGCCGAAATTTGTGGCCACCGCAAAGCCATGGTTTTTTTCCTGTGCCTCAACTCGTGCCGGGCGCGACCAGTTGGCGGAATGTTGCCGGCAAAGTTCTGCTGAATTGTCGGCCGAACAGTTATCCAACACGATGACCTCAAGGTCATCAAAAATCGTCTGCCGACGGATGGAATCAAACAGGCGCGGGATGTATTCCGCGTTGTTGTAGGTGATGATGACGAGGCTGGCTTTCATCCGGCAAAAAATTTATTGCGGTGCGGGCGCGCGATGTTGGCGCATCCCAATGAGCCAGGCGATGAACAGGACAATGAATGCGATGCCGGCTGCGACCGGCATCGCGTGAAGCATCGCCATCGGCGTTTTACCGACCTTCAGAAGCACGAACCAATAGCCGATCCCCAATGCGCCATAGAGGATGGAAGTTTTCAGCCAGCGGCTCGCCAGCACCCAGAACGCCAGCGATTGTATGAGGCCGACAAACACCATCGTCAGTGCGAATGGCGACAAAAAAGCCGCGGCCTCCGGCGAGTAGCGGCCAATGATTTTCAAGGCAAGCGTGCTCATGAATATCAGCCCAGCGGCTCCGCAAAACAGGCCGACACAAGACAGTCCCAATAACTTCAATTGATCCCTGACCACGCCGCCGGCTTGCTGGGCGGTGCGGGAAGTGAAAAGCACCATCAACAGCGGCGAAACCGCGCTTGGCAATTGCCGAGCCAAATTGCCTGCCGCGGTGAACGGTCCGCGTTCGTCATCCAGAAATACGTGTTGCGCGACGAACAGGTCGCCTTGGAGAAAACAGATGCTTCCAATCGTGAAGGCCGCGCTGACGATGAAAAAGTGGGCGAATTCCTGATTCCAAGGCGAGATGGATTCGCCGTGAAGGCGGATTTCTTTACGCCAGTAGAGCAGGATAAGATTCGCGAGCAAAGCGAGAGCGGTTGCCAGCACCACCACCTCCGATGCCGCCCAGATTTTGGTTAATGACCAGACTAGAAAAATCTTCAAAACCATTGTCAGAAAGCCGATCAAAGCCAGCCGCCGGAACCAGCCCAGACCGGAACACAGGGCCGTGGCGAAAGAACTCCAGAGCGTGAGTAGTGTGTTGATGAGAACTGCCAGCGTCATCGTCTCCGAATAATGGAAATAGTCGCTCAACGGCTTGATGACGATGAGTGTCAAAACAGATCCGGCCAACGTAAGCCGGAAAAGGAATCGCCGGCAACCGAGCAGCAACCCTTGCAGTCGCGCCGCGTCGCCCTGACCGCTGAAGTGGGCGATGTAATGTGTGATTGCGATGCTGGCCGTGGCGGGCAGGAAACCAAGAAGTGGGATAAGAGCGCCAATCGCGCTGCCAGCATCGGCGTAATCACCGTTTTTTGGCAACGTGGTTGAAAACAGTCGCTGCAACGGAATGTTTCCCAGGTTCGTCGCAAAACTGATCGCAGCAAAAATCATCCCGCTTTGCAGCAGGGCGCTGATGCGCGGCGTGGTTTTAGTCTGGCTCTCGGTGGACATTGGTTTTAGCGGCGCGCCATGATGGTTGGACGCGCGGGCAAAATCAATCCGCACTTGCGTCGCCCGGCAAAACCGTTGACACCCCGCCGCGCCACTTTAGAATCACGCTGGTAATTTAGCGGGATGAGATTTGAATTCATTTTTTGAACGTTCAGCCGGTGAATCTCCTCTGAAACCCTGTCCACCAAACAATTATTTACCACGCGTGAAAAACAATTCGTCCGATTCGCAATCCAAACTTTCCAAGGCTCTCTGGCCGCTGGTCATCATCGCCGCCGCCATCGCCGCGCTGTTCTGGCGCAGCTTCCTGCCCGAGTTTGTTCACTTCTCCAACGACGGTCCGCTCGGCGCGCAGAGCGTCAACTTCGCCGCGCTGCCCGGCGGCTTCACGGGAATGTGGGATGACCTGAACCTCATTGGCATGAACGCCGGCACGGCCGGCCCCGGCGTGAGCGCCACCATCCGCTGGCTGTTCGGCGCGGTGGGCTTCTCCAAATTTTATCAGCCGTTCGCGCTGTTCCTGCTCGGCGCGGGCGCGTGGGCGTTTTTCCGCGCGCTGAAATTAACGCCGCTCGCCGCGCTGCTCGGCGCGCTGGCGGTGGCGTTGAACACCGGCTTCTTCGCGGGCGCGTGCTGGGGTGTGGCCTCGGCGGAGATTGCGATTGGTTTTAATTTCTGCGCGCTCGCCCTCGTGGCGGCGAACACGGAAACGACGCCGCTGCGCCTGCGGATTTTGCGGCTGGCGCTCGCCGGCTTCTGCGTCGGTGTGAACGTGATGGAGGCGGCGGATGTCGGCGCGCTGTGCAGCATTTTTCTCGCGGGCTATGTTTTTTACCGGAACTTGGTGCAGCCTGGGGTCGCCACCGGAAAGAAAATTTTCAACGGCGTTTGGAACGTCGCCATCGTGGCGGCCTGCGCCGGATTTGTCGCCGTGCAGGTGGTGACGTCGCTGCTGGGCGTGGGGTTCACGGGCACGAACACGGTGGGCAACCAGGAAACGCCCGCCGCGCACTGGGACTGGGCCACGCAATGGAGTTTGCCCAAGGCGGAAACGCTCGGCGCGGTGGTGCCAGGATTGTTCGGCTACCGCATGGACACGCCGAACAAGCTGCTGCCGAAGTCGCTGGAGGAATCCTATAAAGGCGGTGTTTATTGGGGCGGCATGGGGCGCACACCGGAGATTGACCGTAGTTTTGATCGCGGTGAAACACCACCGCCCGGCGGCATGATGCGCTTCGGCTACGCGGGCTATTACTGCGGCATCCTCGTCATCCTGATTGCGCTGTGGGGCGTGGCGCAAATCTTTCGTAAACAAAATCCCGTCTATTCCGGCGAACAAAAAAAACTCGTCGCGTTCTGGGCGGTGGCGGCGCTGGGAATGATTTTTCTAGCGTGGGGTCGTTTCGCGCCGGGTTCGCACACGGCGGATGGACTGCTCGGCTACGCGTTGCTTTACAAACTTCCGCATTTTTCGGACATCCGCAATCCAGCGAAATTTTTCATCTTCTTCTTTTGGGCCGTCACGGTTCTGTTCGCCTACGGCATGGACGCGTTGAGCCGCCGCTATCTGGTGGCGGATGCCAAAGGTGTTTCCGGCGTTCGCAAGTGGGACGGTTTTGATTGCAAGCTCGGTTTTGGTTTCATCGGCCTCGCGGCAGCGGGTGTCATTGGCTGGCAAATTTATTCAGCGAACAAAGAAAACTTGGTGCAATACATTCAGAAGGTCGGCTACGGCGATCCTAGTTTCGCGTCGGACATCGCCGCGTTCAGCATCCATCAGGCCGGCTGGTTCGCTGGCTTGCTCGTGGTGGCGGCGTTCTTACTTGTGCTGGTGTCGAAGGGATTTTTCTCCGGCCCGCTCGCCAAGGTCGGCGGCATTTTGATCGGCCTGTTTATTTTTCTGGATCTCGGTCGCAGCAACCTGCCGTTCATCATCCACTGGGATTACAAACACAAATACGAAGTGGGCGCGTTGAATCCCATCCTCGAAAAACTTCGCGACAAGCCGTGGGAAAATCGCGTGACCGGACCGGAAGAAGGCCACGGCGTTGGCATCCCGTTTCGCCTCGTGCGCGAACCGCGCGGATTTAACCGTTACTTTTTTAACAGTGGCATCTACTCCATCGAATGGACGCAGCATCACTACCTGCTCTACAATATCCAGTCGCTCGACATCATCCAGATGCCACGTCCGTCAGCGGACATCAGCGCGTATCAATCAACGCTGCGGCCTCATGCCGAGAGCGACATCTATCTCATCGCCCGCTTCTGGCAGTTGACGAACACGCGTTACCTGCTTGGCGCAGCCGATTGGGTGGAGCCGATGAACCAGCAACTCGACCCGCAGCACCGCTTCCGCATCGCGCAACGCTTCGACATCGTCGCCAAGCCCGGCATCACGAGGCCGGACGGACTCGAAGACCTCACCGCCGCGCTCGCGCCGGATGGCGACCTGGCGCTCATCGAGTTCACCGGCGCATTGCCACGCGCGAAACTTTATTCCAACTGGCAGGTCAACACCAATGACGTGGAAAATCTCAAGACGCTCGCCGCCCCGGATTTTGATCCGGTGAAAACCGTCCTCATCTCCACGCCGCCGAAAAATTTGCCCGCCGTGGCCACGAACGAAAATTCCGGCACCGTGGAATTCAAAAGCTATTCGACCAAGCAAATTATTTTCGCCGCAAACGCCACCGCGCCGTCCGTGCTGCTGCTCAATGACAAGTTTGACGAGAACTGGCGCGTGACCGTGGATGGCAAGCCGGCGGAACTGCTGCGCTGCAATTTCATCATGCGCGGCGTGGCGCTCACGCCCGGCGCGCACACCGTCCAGTTCAATTTCTCCATGCCCAACCGTCCCTTGTTCATCACGCTGACGGCCATCATCATCGCACTTTTCCTCGCGGGTTTGCTTGTTTTTTTGACGCGCAAACCGCAGAATCCGGCCTCAAAATAATTTTAGAACTATGAAAATTCTTATCACCGGCGGCGCCGGTTATCTCGGCTCCGTCCTCACGCCCACACTGCTCGCGCAAGGACACGAAGTCACCGTGTTGGACAATTTTTATTTCAACCAGAACTCGCTGATGGACTGCTGCGGCAACGAAAAATTTTCCGTTGTTCGCGGCGATTGCCGCGAAGAATCCGTGATGAAGCCGCTCATCGCCAAGCACGATCTTATCATCCCGCTCGCCGCACTCGTCGGCGTGCCGATCTGCAACACGGATTCGCTCGCCACGACTTCCACCAACCAGCACGCGGTGGAAATGATTTGCCGTCTCGCCAGCCACCAGCAATGGGTCATCATGCCGGTCACCAACAGCGGCTACGGCGTCGGTGAAAAAGGAAAATTCTGCACGGAAGAAACGCCGCTGCGCCCGCTCTCCACCTACGGCGTCACCAAAGTCAAAGCCGAGGAAGCCGTTCTCTCCCGCGAGAACAGCATGAGCTTCCGCCTCGCCACCGTGTTCGGCTGTGCGCCGCGCATGAGGCTCGACTTGCTCGTGAATGATTTTGTCTATCGCGCCATCCATGACCGCGCCGTGCTGATTTTTGAAGGCCACTTCAAACGCAATTACATCCACATCCGCGACGTCGCCCGCGCCTTCTCGCACGGCATCGCTAACTTCGAGACGATGAAGGGCAAGCCCTACAACATGGGATTGGAAGAGGCGAATCTCTCCAAGCTGGAACTCTGCGCCGTCATCCAGAAACATCTGCCCAAGTTCGTCTATGTCGAAGCGCCCATCGGCGAAGATCCCGACAAACGCGATTACATCGTGAGCAACGCCCGCGTGGCTGCCACCGGTTTCAAAACGGAATGGACACTGGATCGCGGCATCGTGGAACTCATCAAAGGCTTCACGATCTTGCGGAACACGATTTACTCGAACGTATAAAAATCATCCTCATCGTCATCCTCGTCCTCATAAATCAAATTTGAGGATGAGCATGAGTGTGAGGATGAGGATGATTTTCAATGAGCGTCCGCCCCGCCCAAATCACCGCCGTCGTGCTCGCCGGCGGCTTCGGCACGCGCATCAAACATCTGCTCGGCGATCTGCCCAAGCCGATGGCTCCCGTGAACGGTAAGCCGTTCGTCGAATGGGTCGTGCGCTATCTCGCCGCGCAAGGAATTCGCAACGTGATTCTCTCCACCGGCCATCTGGCGGAAACTGTGGAAAAACATTTCGCATCGCCGCCGGTGAAAAATGTCTGCGTCACCTGCGTTCCCGAAACCACACCGCTCGGCACGGCGGGCGGATTTCTGAACGCGGCGAATTCTGCGAAAGAAAAACCTGCCGCGTGGCTGGTGTTGAACGGTGATTCCCTCGTCGTCGCGCCACTGGCGGGGCTGTTTGCATCGCTAGATGAGCCGCAGATTGAAGGCGGCATTCTCGGTGTGCCGATGGCCGACGCCTCGCGTTTCGGCACGCTCTCGCAAAATGCAGCGGGCGACTTGTCCGGCTTTAACGAAAAGAAATCCGGCGCTGGCAACATCAATGCCGGCGTTTATCTGTTCCGCGATTCCGCGTTGAAAAAATTTCCAACAAAGACGCCATTGAGCTTTGAAGTGGATGTTTTTCCCACGCTCATCAACAGCGGCGCACGATTGAAAACGGTTTTGAGTGAAGCGCCGTTTCTCGACATCGGCACGCCGGAATCACTGCCCCAGGCGGAAAGTTTCATCCAAAAAAATCTGGCGCACTTCGCCCTTTGATTCGCATGAGCGACCAGCATCCCGAACGCAAAACCGTTTTCGCCACGCCGTGGTTTCAAGTGCAGGAAGCGGCGAGCGGCGGCAAGCATCCGAATTATTCCATCAACTCGCCAGACTTCGTCACCATCATCGCGGTGACGGAGAAAAACGAGCTGCTGCTCGTGCGGCAGTTTCGTCACGCCGTTGCGGAGATGACTTTGGAACTGCCCGCCGGCCACGTTGAAAAAAACGAGACGCCGGAAGAATCGGCGCGGAAAGAATTGCTGGAAGAAACCGGCTACATCGCGGAGAAATTTGAACTGCTCGCCAGCCTGTCGCCTTCAACCTCGCGGTTCACGAACCGGCTGTTTTGTTATTTCGCGGCGAACGCCAGGCCCGCGCCCGGTGCGGAAATCGAAACTGGTTTGAACTGCGTGCGCTGGACCAAGGATTTGAAATCGCTCCTGCAAGCGCCGGAGTTTTACAGTTGCGGCAACTGGGCGGCGCTCATGGCGGCGGTGGCGCAGGGAAAACTGCGGCTCTGATTTTTTGCCGCGCGCCGGTGGTGTTTCTCCGTTCGCGCATTTCGTGCGGTTCGCGGTCAACCAGTCTTTCTAAACCCGAAAACCGAAATGAACCGCAAAGAACGCAGAGAACGCAAAGACTGGGCTGCGTTTGGGTAAAAAGTTGCCCGGACAATTCCTGTCACTCGCGTTGCCACCCCGAAGGTCTCCCTTTTGCGCTCTTTGCGGTTAGTCCGAATTCCGAAGTTAGAAACTTGGAGTTGATAATTTTCGCAGTGTCCGCAGCGGCTTCCCTCTCCCCTCGGAGGGGAGCGGGATTGAGGGTGAGGGGTGGTTGCGGAACCGCTGGCACAAAATGTTTCAACGCCTGGATAATTTTCCACCCCTCACCCCGGCCCTCTCCCCTCCGAGGGGAGAGGGAGACCGCCCGGGCGTCCGCTGAATTTTTTAGCGGCGGATTTTCAATTTCGGAATTCGGGTTCAAAACAAAACTCTCGCTTTCCGCCGCCGCCCGCAGAAAAATGGCGGCATGATTTTCTTTTTGCGCCAGCTCTGGGAGTTTGTCCGGCCCTACCGGGCGCGGTTTTATCTCGGCCTCGCCACGGGCATCATCAGCGGCTTGATTGAGCCGTTGCTGGTCGTATCCATCATCTTCGTGTTCGCGGTGATCTTCCCGGAAGCCAGCCCCGCGACGCTGGAAAAAATCACCGGCGTCCTGCCCTCGTTCGCGCGGGACTGGTTGCAGCAGGTTCACGACGCGATGAACCAGGGCGGCAACACGCACCAAGCGGCGAAGGTCGCCTTGATCGCGGTGATTCCCACGGTGGTTTTTCTGCGCAGCCTCTTCGGCTACTTGAACGTCTATTTTCTCCAGTGGACTGCCGTGCGCGTGGTGATGGATTTGCGCGCCAAACTTTTCGGCCATTTGCTGAACCTCTCCGCCAGCTTCTTCGCCAAAAACCCGACCGGCGAAATGATCTCCCGCATCACCAACGACACCGGCTCGCTCCAGAATATTTTGAACAACAGCGTCAGCATCCTCGTCAAGGATCCCATCACCGTCATTACGATGATGGTATGGTTGTTCTTGTTTGATTGGAAGCTGACGTTGATGGCGCTCATCGCGCTGCCCATCGGCGTGCTGCCGCTCGCCATCTTCAGCCGCAAGGTCCGCCAATCCAGCCGCGCCATCCAGGGCGAGTCTGCCGACTTGATGAAGGTGATGACGGAAGCGTTCACCGGCCATCGCGTCATCAAGGCCTACAACCTCGAAGCCACCGTGACCGCCCAGTTCCAGAAAAATTCCGGCTCGTTCATCGGCCATTACATGAGGATCATCCGCGCCGTCGAACTGCCCGGCCCGTTGCAGGAATTTTTCGGCGCACTCGGCGTCGCCGGCATTTTCTGCTACCTGCTCGCCCACGGCCACGCCACGCGCGACTTCGCCAAGCTGCTCGCCTACATCCTCGCCATTTTCACGATGTATCGCCCGCTGAAAAACCTCACGCGCCTGCACATCCAGATCACCCAGGCCCGCGCCGCCAGCGAACGCGTCTTCGAGCTGCTCGCCACGAAAAATTCCGTGCCGGAACCCATCGCGCCCAAAATGCTCCACGCCGACAAGGCCGACATCACGTTTGAAAACGTGGACTTCAGCTACGGTGATAAAAAAGTCCTGTCGCGTGTCAGCCTCACCGTGAAGTCCGGCCAGCTCGTCGCGCTCGTCGGCGCGAGCGGTTCCGGCAAGACCACGCTCGCCAACCTGCTGCTCCGCTTCTATGACCCCATGCACGGCGCCATCAAAATCGGCGGCGTGGATTTGCGCGAGGTCCGCACGTTTGATTTGCGGAACCAGATCGCCGTCGTCGCGCAGGAAAATATTCTATTCAACGATACCATCCGCCGGAACATCGAACTCGGCCGACTCGGCGCAACGAACGAGGAAATTATCGCCGCCGCCAAGCACGCGCACGCCATTGAATTCATCGCGCAAAAGCCGGAAGGCTTCGACTGCGTCATCGG
>JAYVQV010000611.1:0-13136 GCA_043776855.1 Limisphaerales bacterium
CCGTTTTCCAGCGCGGCAGAAATCAGGATGCGGTCATACGCCTTGCCGGTCGCGTGCGTGCGGAATTTTCCACCCGCCAGCACGAACGAATCGCGCAACGCGCCCGCCGGCTGAATGAGTAGCGCGAGCGCGGCGTTGGTGTTGCCGGGAACGGTCGTCTCGTTGAAGTCGCCGAGAACGATGAGGTTCGCATCTGGATTTTTGGCGAGCCGGGCGTCGGCCCATTTTTTCAGCGCGCTGTTCTGATCCTGTTGCGCGAGCTTGCCGTATTTGCCGATGCTGCGCTTGAGGTGGACGGCGCAAACATCGAGCGCGGAAAAATTATTCGTCAGGCGAATGACGAGGTGCTTCGACAATTCCTTGTCGAGTTCCGGCACACGTCCGGGCGGGCCGGCAATTTTCCAGCCCTGATCCAAATCGAGCAGCGCGCCGATGGCCTGACCGGTGAACGTATCCTTCGACGGCACGAACATGGGCTGGAATGAATGTTTGTAACGCGTCGCCGCGAGTTGCGCGAGATAAGAAACTTCGCGCGCGCCGCCGATTTCTTCGAGCGCGATGAGCAGCGGCGGATTCGTGGGCCAGAGGTTCGCGAGGTTTTGCGCCTTCTGGCGGAACTCCGGCGCGGTCTCCGGCTGGCCGAGCTGACGTTTCGTTTCACCGCCGCCGAAGAACGCGTAGCAGTTCAGCGTCGTCACGGAAATTTTCCCCGCCTGCGCGGCGCACGAAAAAGCCGCGAGACAGAGAGAAAATAAAATCAGACCTTGTTTGGACACGCGTGAACTCTAAATCGCCCGCCGTCGGAAGGGAAAACTTTTCTTTGGCCCGTCAGCGGCATGGGTGCAGCTTGACCCGGTTGCGGTCTGGCTCCCTCGCCCCGCGAGGCACGAGCGGGGAGAGGGCTGGGGAGAGGGGATTTTTATTTCGCAAACCATTGCCCTCCTCTCCCCGGCCCTCTCCTCCTCCGAGGAGGAGAGGGAGTGGAATCCAGGGCGAAGCACAACCGGGTCAAGCGGCATCCTTCCTGACGACTTTGGGCATTGGACTTTGGAGTTTGGACTGTTATTTTCCGCGCCATGAAAGTCGGCCAACTCCTGCACACGCGCTACCGCGTGAACGATCTCGAACGCACGGTGAAATTCTACCGCGACATCCTCGGCCTCGCCGAAACCCGCCGCCACAAATCGCCGCGCGGCGCGGAACTCGTATTTTTTCAGGTTCCCGGCGGCAGCGAGGAGATTGAAATTTGTTTTTTGCCCAGCAGCGAGCCGGTGAAGGTGCAGCCGGATTTGACGCATCTCGCGTTTGAAGTGGACAACCTTGCCGCGTTTGAAAAACACCTCGCGGTCCACGGCCTCAAATTTTCCGACGGCCCCACCACGACTTCCAGCGGCAGCGTCATCGCCTTCGTGGACGCGCCCGAAGGCTACGAGATCGAACTGATCCAGAAGAAGTAGCCCGATCATTTTCCCCAGAACCCAGAACCTAGAACCCAGACCCCAATTAAAACATGAGCGTCCTCATCGTCGGCACCACCGCACTCGATTCCATCAAAACCCCTACGAAAGAAAATCCGCGCCTGCTCGGCGGCTCCGCCAGCCACGCGGCGGTCGCGGCGAGTTTCTTTTCGCCCGTCAAACTTGTCGGTGGTGTGGGCGAAGATTTTCCGTCGAAATACATCCAGCTTTACAAAAAGCACAAGATTGACCTCGCGGGACTTCAGATTCTTCCCGGCAAAACATTTCACTGGTCGGGCGAATACGAAGTGAACATGAACAACCGCCGCACGCTCGCGACGGAACTCGGCGTCATCGAAACCTTCCAGCCCAAGCTGCCCGCCGCGTATCAGAACGCCGCTTTCGTGCTGCTCGGCAACATCGCGCCCGCACTGCAACTCTCCGTGCTGGATCAGATGAAGAAGCCCAAGTTCGTCGTGGCCGACTCGATGGATTTGTGGCTCAACATCGCGCTCGCTGACCTGCTGAAATTGCTCAAGCGCGTGGACGGTTTTGTGTTGAACGACAGCGAAGCCGAACTGCTCACGAAAGAAGATAATATTTTCCTCGCGCTAAAAAAAATCCACAAGCTCGGCCCGAAATACGTCATCATCAAAAAAGGTTCGCACGGCTCGATTCTTTCTAGCCCGAAAGGTGTGTTCATCTGCCCCGCGTATCCGCTGCACTGCGTCGAAGACCCGACCGGCGCGGGCGATTCGTTCGTCGGCGGCATGATGGGTTATCTCGCCACGGCCAAGGGTTCGGTTGACGCGAACATCCGCCGCGCGATGGTCTATGGCAGCGTCACGGCGTCGTTCTGCTGCGAAGGTTTTGGCCTGAACACCACCACCAAAACCAAGCGCGCCGACATCGAGAAGCGCGTGAAGGAACTGGAAAAACTGACGAAGTTTTGAAACTTGGGTAGTTGACGGTGGAGTTTTTCGCGCTGCGAAAAACCCGTCGCCGAGCGCAGCGTCAGGCGACGGCAATGACGGGAAGAAAAAGACAATCAAAGTTCTACTTGTGCCGGAGTGCCGGCAGGTGTTGAATCAAATGCAATCGTGGGTGTCAGCCAAGACGACAAGAGCCATCAAAATCCAAAATATGAAACAGATACAATTAAAAGTTTTATTCGTTGCACTGGTTGTAGGTTCACTTTTCAACACCCGTTCAATGGTGTCAGCAGCGGACAATACCTTGCTACCACCTCAAGGGCCTGAATGGGGATTGCCGAAATCGGCTGCCGACAAAGCAGAGCAACAACGCTTTCTTACTGATGCGTATGCCCGTGAACAAGCTCAACAGGAAAGCGAGATTGTTAGCCGACAGAATGAAATTATAAAAATCTATTCCAAAGATCCTTGGAGAAAAATACATGGCTCGACGAACTATGTCGGCAACGAAGGCTGGCAACAGTTTCAAGGTAAGGTGCTGTCAGTTGATCCGGTCGGGATACTTTTTCAGGGGAGCTTTGGAAAAGTTTTATCTATCACTACGGAAATTGATAAGGATGCCGATTTGGTCACAACTCGCGGAGAAGTTTCCAACGAATCTGAAATTGAATTGCAAAAACGAAACACAAAGAAAATAAGCACTCAATCAACCCACACCACCCGGATTAAACACGAGAAGATATATGGTGATGATTTTTTTATGGTCGTGAATTTCCCTTACCCGGTTCAAGCAGATAGCGGCTACGAACGGTTGATGGCATACGATACCGGCTATATCACTTATACAAACTCGGATAAACGCGCCTTGACAGTTCGCAAGTTAGATTACGGTTTGCCCTGTATCAAAATATGGTCGGCGGCAGAAATGGAGGCGGTTTATAAAGCAGCTGAAGCAAAGCGGGCGGCAATCGAAGCAGAAAGAAGGGCGCAAAGAGAATTGATAGAGGCGCAAAGAGAAGCTGAACGGGCAAGACTTGAAGCTGAACGGATTGCCAAACTGGCAGCGATTGAGGAGGAGAAAACCAAAAAATTTGAGCACCAAAAAGAACTCGCTGACAAAGGAGGTATGTTCGCCTTGCGGCGGACAGCTGAATATTACCGAGATGGGTATGGTGTGAAAAAGGATGCAACCAAAGCGGCAGAATACTTCGCTAAAGAGGAAGCAGCGTCCGCAGCTGAAGATCAGCGTTTTGCCAAGGAGTCCGCGATTAAAGAACAAGCGCTCCAGAAGCAAAAATTCTTAAAAAATTTAGAACTAGCTGATAAGCATGACAACGGAGTAAGCGCTCTTTATGTGGAAAAATGCTACCGGGAAGGAATTGGCGTTGAAAAAGATTTAACCAAAGCAGATGAGTATCATGCTAAAGCAATTAGTTTTGGCATACCAGGGCGTCCCAATACCTCGAAGTATTGAATAAGCAACAAGTGGCTGATTACGGTGTCACTCGCTTAAATCTTTCACCGCAAAAAATCCCGGTGCGTTTTGAGCCAGCGTTCTGCCGTGCGGTAATCCGGGCCGCTTGTATTTGCAAAAAACGCGGCGAGCGTTTCTCCCTCTCCTCGGGGGAGAGGGCCGGGGTGAGGGCGGTCGTAAAAGTAATTTTGCAGGCCACCCCGATAAATGGACGCAGGTATTTATTTCGTTTGGAACATTTAGTGTGACGCTCGCCCTCACCTAAATCCTCTCCCCCGGGGAGAGGACTTCGCCAAATTCCGCCTGCCGTCAGGCGGGGCATTGCGTGGTAAATTCCGCCGCTCATTTTTGCAAAAAACGCGGCGAGCGTTTCTCCCTCTCCCCGGGGGAGAGGGCCGGGGTGAGGGCGGTCGTTAAACAAATCTATTTTTCTTAAAACCATCCCGC
Organism: Limisphaerales bacterium; assembly: GCA_043776855.1. Taxonomy (GTDB): domain Bacteria; phylum Verrucomicrobiota; class Verrucomicrobiia; order Limisphaerales; family UBA11358; genus UBA11358. The sequence continues at coordinate 4,311 of JAYVQV010000611.1, forward strand.
GCTACATTCCCGCCATGCCCGACACCGCCCGCGCCCGCGCTTTGCGGCAGCAGCCGACTTGGGCGGAAAAGCTGGTCTGGAGCTGGCTGCGCGACCGGCGATTCAGCGCCTACAAATTTCGCCGGGGTCATCCAGCAGGAAAATATTTTCTGGATTTTTTCTGTGAAGAAGCGCGGCTCTCCATCGAACTCGACGGCGGTGGTCACGGGTTTCCCGGTCAACAGGCGCATGACGCGGAGCGGACCAAGTTTCTCGCCACGCTGGGCATCAAGGAACTTCGTTTTTGGAACTCGCGCTTACGCCGGGATCGGCAGGCAATTCGTGACACGATTTTCCGCGAGTTGCAGGAACGTGCGCCGCATCCGCTGCCAGATTATACGCGGCCAATGACGCCGCCGGACGTTGGCGGGAAAAGTTAGATGGACGCTCGCCCTCACCCTGACCCTCTCCCCCGGGGAGAGGGAATTAGAAGTCGCATTGCTGGAAAATTTATTTGTCCCGGTTGCAATCGCCGCTGTTTTTATTTCACTAACAATTTCACCGCAAAAAATTCCGATGCGTTTTGAGCCAGCGTTCTGCCGTGCGAAAATCTGGGCAGAGTTTTTCCACTTCCGACCAAAAACGCGGCGAGTGGTTCATGTGCCGCCGGTGCGCGAGTTCGTGCAGGACGATGTAGTCGCGCACAAAGTCCGGTGTCTGGATCAAGCGCCAGTTCAGCGAAATCGTCCCGCGTCGCGAGCAGGAACCCCAGCGCGATTTCTGGTTTCGCACGGTGATGCGGGTCACGGCAATCTGATGTTGGGCGGCGAATTCACGGACGCGCGGCGGCAATTCTTTCGCGGCGAGTTGGCGTAAATGCTTTTCAATCGTCCGTCGCAAATCTGCCTTTGCTGGCTCCCTCGCTCCGCGAGGCACGAGCGGGGAGAGGGCTGGGGAGAGGGGCTTCGCTTCGTCCGAAAGTCCCTCCTCTCCCCAACCCTCTCCTCCATCGGATGGAGGAGAGGGAGTCAAAACCAATGGAATACCGGGTGGCTTAACAATAATTCCAGCACCTTTGATGGATAAAACTTCCGTGCCGAAAGAAATTTTTTCCGGCGCGACGGATTCAATCCGCACCTGCTCGCCGCGAAACCAGATTTCAGAACCGACATTCCAGGCCGTTGCGTGGCGCGGGCGGGATTGGTGAAGTTGAAATTGTTTTTCCAGCCAACCGCGATTGCGTTCTACAAAGGCGCGGGCTTCGGCCTGCGAGCCACCGCGCGGAATTGTCACGCGTGCCGTGCCGTCAGGGCGCAGCCGCAGCAGGTAGCGACGCGCGCGCGGATTGCGGACGACGAGCAACGGCAACGTCTGTGTGCCAATTTGCAATGACTCCAGCGCGGCAGGAGCTTTTGGCGGTGCGAACCGATTTATGAAATTCAACCACACGGTAGGAAGTCAGTTCGCAAATTTTGGCTCGAACACCGGGCCGAGGTTGTGTTTGCGGAGCAGTTCGCAGAATTTCGCGATGCCGCGCTTCTCATCCTCGGCGAGGTGAAAATGGATGTGCCACTCGAAATAATCGCGGCGGAATTCGGCGTCGAATTCCTCGCGTGTCTCGATGAGATAGTCCAGTGTCTCCAGACCGAAGTTCTTGGCAGCCTTCAATTCGTAGCGCAGTTCCTTGTTCTCCACGCCGCGCCGCAGCGCCCAGACCGCGTAGACGAACGGCAGCCTCGTCAATTCCAGCCACGCGGTGCCGAGGTCGAAGATTTCGTGGACGTGGGGCGCCCGTTGGAATTCAATCGCGCGGTCGCCGATGAGCAGGAAGAAATCTTTCTCCGCCGCCGCCGCGTAATTTTCCAGCGGCTTAAATTCTGGTTTCAATCCGCGTTCGGCGAGCAGAACTTTCAGCAGGTTCACGCTGGTGAGCGAGGCGGTGTCGCAGAAAACTTCCTTCACTTCGGCCAGCGGTTTTTTGTGCGCGAGGAAGACGCTGTAAACTTCGCCGAGCGAGGCGATGGCGATGCCGTCGAGGATGTCGTAGCGGTCGTTGAGTAAAACTTCGGTGATGCTGACGAGCGCGGCGTCGAGTTCATCGCGGCGGAGCATCGCGGCGAGCTTGGACGGCGTGGCGAAGACGAGTTCTTCGCCGAGGTCGCGCGTGAGGGGCGCGGCGTTGAGGTAAGGCACGGAACCGACGCGGAATTTTTTTGGCTCAAGGTTCAAGGCGCGGCCAAGTTAAAGGAAAATCCGGCGCGCGGCAACGGGCAGGAGAGGAAGGGAGGAAAAACGATTCTGCCTATCTCTATATTAGGCCGCTCAATCTCGCAATATGTCTGTCGAATGTGATGACTCATCTGACTCTCCAGAGCCGCTTCCAACGCCGGAAGCCGTGCTCGCCAATCACCAGCAATACGAAAAATACCGGCAGGCAAAACCAGCCGGATACGCCCCACGCCCGCAATCCATAAACACACAAGCTGACCGGAGCGATGATGAACAGCGCCCAGTAACTGACACCCGCAAAGCACGCTCGAATGTAGTCGGACATACTCAAAAAGACAGCGGCGCGCATGAGCGGCCTAACATCTAGATTAGCCGATGGCCATTCTGTCTAATTCTGATAGGAGACATTCGGTCCCAGTTAGGAGTTGTTGGTTTTATTGAATCCATTTTTTAGTTTCCCGGACGGTGGATTTTATTTCTCTTCCTCGTCGTGCTGGTGCGGGAGCTTGAGGCGGACGGTGTCTTGGAGCATGGCGAAGAAACTTTTTTTCTTTTTGACGGCAACGGCGTCGAGGCGGTCGGCGGGGTTGCTGCAGAGGCGGCAAAGAAAGTGCGGGGGGCGGCCTTGGAGGCGGATGAGTTTGACGCAGGCGTTGCACATGAGTTCTTTGCAGAACGTGCAGCGAAAGGTGGCGGGCGTGGCGGGATGGCGCGGGCAACTGCTGCGGCCATCATCCATAATCACGGGCGCGGGTTTGGGTGGCTCGGTGCGGTCAAATTGGGGGATGCCGATGTTGGCCTCGATGGATTCGACGAGGAGTTCCACATCGCCGAAGCGGAGTTGCTGGCCGGCGGCGAGCCAGGCGTCGGTGACGGGTTGGCCGTCGAGAAAAGTTCCGTTGGTGGAGTGGTGGTCGAGCAGGTGGACGCCATCGTTGGAGAGGGCGATCTCGGCGTGGTGCGAGGAGACGCTGGCGTGCGGAAGGTGGAGTTCGCACGCGGGGTCGCGCCCGACGCGGTTGACGCCGAGACGAAGTTCCACGGCTTGCTTGCCGAGGCCGGGGGTCTGGATGAGAAGGCGTGCCATGAAATTTTTAAGTCTGACGCGGCAAACTTTGCGCGGGAGGAAAATCAAAGTCGAGCGGGAAAATGGCAGAGTTTTGAACCGGATGATTTCAACGAAAATTTCAAGGGGGAATAAACGCAGAGGCGCAGAGAACGCGGAGAGCCGCAAAGGGGAAATCGTTTTCTCTGCGTCACCTCTGCGTTCTCTGCGCCTTTGCGTTTGTCAGGTTTAACCGAGGGCGAGATCGTTTTGCGCGAAGGCGAATTCTTCAACCACTTGGCCGCCGATGAGATGTTCCTGGATGATGCGTTCCAAAACTTCCGGCGTGCAACTGTGATACCACGCGCCTTCAGGATAGACGACGGCGATGGGGCCGCGCACGCAGACGCGCAGGCAGGCGGCTTTGGTGCGATAGACGAGTGGTTCGGGTCCCACGAGGTTGAGTTCTTTCAGACGCTGTTTCAAAAAATTCCACGCGGCTTGACCGGCTTCGCGCGGGCAGCACTTGGGTTCCTCGGCGTCCACGCAGAGGAAGATGTGGCGCTGGATTTTTTCGAGGCCAAGTTTCGCGGCGGCGTTGGCGAGTTCGGAGTTCATTTTTCTTGACCACGAAATACACGAAACACACGAAAGGGGAAACTAAAAGACTTCCAATTAACGCAGAGACGCAGAGAACGCGGAGTTGCGCCGAGAAAAAATCACTGCTTGGCGAACCTCCGCGTTCTCTGCGTTGAGCATAAACTTATTTCACCCGCAGAATCGTCAGACCGATGATGCCGCTGACAGCGATGAGCGCGCCGACGAGGGAATGGACGCCAATTTTTTCTTTCTCAACGATGCGCGTCATGGGCAACAGCACGATGGGCGTGATGGCGATGATGGCGGAGACGATGCCGGCTGACGTGGTCTTCAGCGCCCATTGCATGCAAGTGACGCCGAGGGTCTGGCCGGCCAGGGCGTTCGCCAAAACCCACGGCCAGAGCGTGCGCCATTTGTTTTTGGAAATATGCAGCGTGTCGCTGGCGAACGCCGGGCCGTGCGCGTGGGCGGAACGCCATTTGAAAATCAGCAGCGCCGCCGCCGGAATCAAAATGCCGCCCAGCACGCGTTGGTAACCGGTGGTGCCGGCGTCGGGGTGAAAACCATTTTCCGCCGCGACTTGAAAACCTTTGCGGATGAGCACGGAGGCGATGGCGGTGCTCAACGCGGCGATGGTGCTGCCGAGAATTCCAATCTGCCAGTCGCGCGCGGAAATTTTCAGATGGTCATCCGGTTTCAGCGCGATGGCGACGCCGGTGATGATGACGGCGATGCAAAGGATTTCATTCGGATGCAATTTGGTTCCGAGCCAGCAGTATTCAATGAGCGCGGCGAACGGTGCGGTGAGGCATTGGCAGAGCAGAATCGTGCGGCGGCTGCCGAGCTTGGGCAGCGCCTGAAAATAGGCGGAGTCGCCGATGCCGATGCCGATGAAGCCGCTCAAGAAAAACCAGCCGGGCGCGCCCTCGAAGCCGTGGCCGAACGTGAACGCCCAGACGGTGAGAAAGATCGTGGCGAGCGCGATGCGCCAGAAGTTCGCCTCAATGCCGCCGATTTTTTTGGACGTGCGGTAGCCGCAGACGGCGGAGATGGCGAAGAGCAGCGTGGTGAGAAACGCGGGGAACATCAGAGCGGCTCGGAGTTCTCTTCGATTTCGTCAGTGACGGAATCTTCGGACATGGGGATGTCTTCTTGCAACAGTTTTTCGATGTCGGGGGCAACCCAGACTTCCTCGTCGTGCTTGCCGGGAGCGAGCCGGTAGCGGCCGCAGTGGTCGCCTTCGATGGCGCGGGCTTCTTTGAGGCGGGCGAGGACGGGCTTGGCCCATTGCGGCTCCTGAGTGAAACGTTTTTTGGAGCTGGCGCGGCGGGCAATTTCCTTGCCGTGAACGAAAGTCTCGCCCCAAGTTTCGAGGTATTGAATGACATCGCGTTCGTCAGCGTCCATGCCGCCACTGTGCCGGAAATTTTTTTGCGCGTCGAGCGGTGAGTGACGGGCGGCGGGCAAATGGGTGCAGCTTGAAACTGTGCTCGGCCAATCCTCCTCGTCCTCGTCCTCGCAGGCTCAAATCGAGGAGGAGGAGGAGGAAAGCCAGTTTCATTCTGGCTTCAAGAACAGTGTTAAGCCGGAACCATGTCGTAGAAAATGGGGAGCACAGCCGCCCCGGCTGTAGTTCGGCGCGCCCGCGCGCCGAACCCGAACGCACGAAGGTCAACCGAATGGTGTTTGGTTTTCGTCCGCCCGGGCGGGCCGCGAGGGCGCGACCCGCTGCGCCCGAGGCGGGCGCGCTCCCCAATTCAACGGCTTGGTTTCGGTTAAGGACAGTGTCAAGCTTCACCCCGGCAAATTTAACCCTGGCCAAGCTTCTTGGATTTTTCCGTCGCCGCACGGACGGCGCTCATCACGGTGGCGCGCAGCTTGCCTTTTTCCAGTTCGTGCAAGCCTTCAATCGTCGTGCCGCCGGGGCTGGTCACTTGATCCTTGAGCGCACCGGGATGCTGGCCGGTTTCCAAAACCATCTTCGCGCCGCCGAGCACCGTCTGCGCGGCGAGGCGCGTGGCCACGTCGCGCGGCAGGCCCGCCGCCACGCCGCCGTCGCTCAACGCCTCGATGAACTGATACACATACGCCGGGCCGCTGCCGCTCAAACCGGTCACGGCGTCGAGCAAACTTTCTTTCACCGGCAGCGCGAGGCCGACGGCGGACAACAATTTTTTTGCCAGCTCGCCATCGGTGGCGGTCGCATTTTTGCCGGGCGCAAAACCGGATGCGCCCGCGCCGACGAGCGCCGGTGTGTTGGGCATCACGCGGATGACGCGCGCGCCGGCGGGCAGCGCGGCCTCGAGTTTCGCCAGCGTCACGCCGGCGGCGATGGAGATGACCAGATGATTTTTCGTGAACGCACCAGAAATTTCCGCAAGCGCGGCGGCGACCTGGTCAGGCTTCGTCGCGAGAATCAAGACGTGCGCGGCCTGCGCGACGGCGAGGTTGGCGGCCACCGTCTTCGCGCCGGTTTCCTTGGTAAAGTTTTTGCGCGCGGCGGCGAACGGGTCGGCGGCGACAATTTGTTTGGTGCTGACGAGCTTGGCGTTGACGAAGCCGCGGGCGAGCGCGGTCGCCATCTTGCCCGCGCCGAGAAAGCCGATTTTCAATTGAGCCATGCGCAGTTTGTAGCAGGCCGGGCGGCGACGCGGAAGCCAAAAGGCAAATCAGCCATCGCATTGGGTGCAGCTTGACCCGGTTGCGGTCTGGCTCCCTCGCCCCACGAGGCACGAGCGGGGAGAGGGCTGGGGAGAGGGGATTTTAATTTTGAAAACCATTGGCCTCCTCTCCCCTGTCCATAGCCGCTGTCGCTGCTCCTCCTCCGAGGAGGAGAGGGAGTGGAATCCACTGCGAAGCACAACCGGGTCAAGATGCACCCAGCTGCACCTCATCGCATTTTCCCTGCTTGTTTTCAGCGGCGCGGAAGTTAAGCTTTGCCGTCTCGTAAAAAAATGTCCACCACCCGCAAATCTTGGGATTCGTTTGAAGCCATGCGCCACGCCGCGCACGAGGGCGACGCGCAGGCGCAATGCTACCTCGGCGTCTGCTTCCAGAACGGCCAGGGCGTGCCGCAGGATCACACCGAGGCCGTGAAGTGGCTGCGCAAATCAGCGGAGCAAAACGATCCCGTCGGCCAGTGCTATCTCGGCGTCGCCTACTGGATTGGCCAGGGCGTGCCGCAAGAATTTGGCGAGGCGGCGAAGTGGCTGCGCGAGGCGGCGGAGCAGGGCGACCCGGCGGCACAATTCAATCTCGGCACACTTTACGAAACCGGCCAGGGCGTCTCGCAAAATTATCCCGAAGCCGTGAAATGGTATCGCGAAGCCGCCGAACGTGGTTATCCAGCCGCGCAATTCAACCTCGGCGTCTTTTACGAAAACGGGCAGGTGGTGGAACAAAATTTTCAAGAAGCCGTGAAGTGGTATCTTGCCGCCGCCGAACAGGAGCTGGCGGACGCCCAATGCAATCTCGGCCTCTGCTACCAGACCGGGCGCGGCATTTTGCAGGACAACGACGAGGCGGTGCGCTGGTTCATCCGCGCCGCGCGCCAAGGCAACAAGACCGCGCAACACAATCTTGGGCTGCACTACGCGGCCTCGGAACAGGCGGAACAGGCGGCGCTCGAAGAATCGAAAGACACGCCGCGCTGAAATTTTTTGGCGGGGCGAAACTCCGTCAAGCCCAAGTCAGGAAGCCAGCTCTACCAGTTTCGCCGTCGCCGCTCCTGAATCAATCGTCTCCCCCGCCAGTTCCCAGCCGGCCGCGAGCGACTTCACTTTTCCCGCGACGAACAACGCCGCGCCAGCATTGAGCAAAACCGCGTCGCGCTTTGGGCCGCGATCCTTCCCGGACAAAATGTTTCGCGTGATCTCCGCGTTCTGAAATTTGTCGCCGCCGAGTAAATCCTCCAGCGTCGCCGGTTGCAACGGGAAATTTTCCAGCGCCAGCCCGGACGCCGTGAAGCCGCGCTCGTGATAAAACTCCGCGACAAAATTTTCGCCGAGCGTGGACAGCTCGTCCAGGCGATTTCCGATTTCCGATTTCCGATTTCCGATTTCCCCCGTGACGACCATGCCGCGCCGCACGCCGAGCGTCTGCAAGACTTTTGCCAGCGGTTCGCACAGTTCGCGGCGCGGCACACCCACCAGCATCGCCGAAGGGCGCGCGGGATTGAGCAGCGGCCCGAGAAAATTAAAAATCGTCCGCTGCCCGCGTTCCGCGCAGAGCTTGCGCGCGGCGGAAATGTTTTTGAACGCGGGATGAAAATTCGGCGCGAAAAAGAACGCGAAGTTTTTTTCGCGCAACGACCGCACCGCCTCATCCGGCGAAAAATCAATGCGGATGCCCAGCGCCTCCAGCACGTCCGCGCTGCCGGATTGCGAAGTGACCGCGCGGTTGCCGTGCTTGGCCACGGCCACGCCCGCCGCCGCGCAAAGGATGGCCGAGGTCGTGGAAATGTTGAACGTGCCGAGCCGGTCGCCGCCCGTGCCGACGATGTCGAGAATCTCCCGCGACTCGCGCCAGTTTTTTTCTATCACCGTCGGCGCCGATTTTTCGCGCAGCGCGGCGGCGAAGGCGGCGATTTCCTCCGGCGTTTCGCCTTTCGTGGCGAGCGCGATGAGGAAATCCGCCTTGGCGGGCGCGGGGATTTTTTCGTCCGTCAGCAGCTCGACGGCGTGGCCAACCTGATCGTCGGCCAGATTTTTTGCGGCGGCAAGTTGTCGGGTAAGCGTTTCCAGCACGCGCGGATTTTAGGCGGAGCCGTTGCCCGCCGAAAGTGAAATTACCAGGGAACTCCCGGGCGCGGATTCGGAGGTGCAGCTTGAAACTGTTGCGGTCTGGCTCCCTCGCCCCGCGAGGCACGAGCGGGGAGAGGGTTGGGGAGAGGGGATTTTAATGTCGCAAACCATTGGCCTCCTCTCCCCTGTCCATAGCCGCTGTCGCTGCTCCTCCTCCGAGGAGGAGAGGGA
>JAYVQV010000612.1:0-3330 GCA_043776855.1 Limisphaerales bacterium
CGCCTTCACCGCGCCGGTGTTCGGCACGTCAATGTGATAGACCGTGCGGTCGAAGCTCGTGTAGGCGTTCATGTAACCGCCGGCCTCCTGCACTTCCTGATCAATGCGGCTGCCGGGGCGCGTGGTCGTGCCTTTGAAGAGCATGTGTTCGAGGACGTGCGAAAGTCCCGCGCCGAGCCAGCGGCCTTCGTGAATGCTGCCCGCCGCGCACCACGCCTGCGCGGAGACGACCGGCGCGTTGTGATCTTCGCGCACGATGATGGTCAGGCCGTTTTCGAGCGTGGTGATGGTGACGCCGGGGGGAATGGACGGGATGTCGGTAACTGTTTTTGAAAGTGACATTGGGAAAAATTAAACAACAGGTGTTCCGCGTGCGCCATGCCAAAAGCGGGAAACTTCAACCAAGCCCTGTTCGTGGCGGACGCGGTAAACGATGCGATACGATTTGTGGATGACTTCGCGAACATCCGGTTCATCAAATTCAGGAACCACCCGTCCCAATTCAGGAAATGAAGCCAGCAATCGTGTTTTGGCAATCAACTCGTGCCCGAAACTTTCAGCGCGCAGCGGATTATCGAAAGAAATGTAGCGGACGATCCCCCGCAAATCCTGAATCGCGCGCGGCGACAAAATTATTTTGAAATCCATGAAGGCAATTGCTGCTCAACCTCGTCCAACGCCACGCCCTCACCACGATCCAGTTGGGCAAAGCCCTCGCGCACTCCGGCGATGAATTCAATTTCCTGCGCGATGTCGGTCAACGAAGCGCTTTCCGGCAGACGCTCCATCAAATCAGCCACGATTTGTTTGTTGCTCATGGTTTGAAGAGTTGCATGAAGCAGCGGTAAATGCAAGCGGGTCGCAACCTCACGGCCGCGCCTGCGCGGAGACGACCGGCGCGTTGTGATCTTCGCGCACGATGATGGTCAGGCCGTTTTCGAGCGTGGTGATGGTGACGCCGGGGGGAATCGAGGGGATGTCGCTGGTGTTTTTGGTCATTGCAATCGGTCGGGAAGGATATGCGGAAATGGGCTTGGGGCAATTCAATTTGCCTTTCCAAAATAATTAAAGCCGCTTGCTGATGGGACGAATGCAAATACTTTCAAATGGAAATCCCGCCGTGAATTGACGCGATTCAACCAGTCGTTTAGTCTCTTCGCATGGCATACGATTCCGTGGACAAAATGCAGAAGGCTTTGGCGGATGGAGTATTCAGTTACGCGAAGGATCGTAAAAAAGCTGCTGGTCGCTGCTTGGGAACTTTCATTGAGATCATCACGTTTTATCTTTTTAAGTCGTGGGGCGTTGCTCCGAGCGTGGGAATTGAGCGTGGTCTTGCGGAATATAAAAATCCGGCCATCACTCACAATGTTGAATACTCGCTTCATCCGGTGGCCAGCATTGACCGGTTGGAAATCAATGATTGTGACCTTCCGCTTACCACTTCAAAAATCTTTCGCCAGTTCGGAGACGCGCATCACCTTCATTCTTTTGAGGCTAAATCCCAACATTTGCTGACGAAGGAAAAGATTCTGCGCAATGCGTGTGTCATTGGCGAAAAAGAGAATCAACTTTTAGTTGGTCTGGTAAGCGTCCTTGAAGGCAAGGGTCAGGCAGAGCTTCACGACCTCAAGCACGGCGGGACGATAAAAAATTTGGAGTTGGATTTGGTGACACAGTATCGGCAGCCCTACGCCATGTTTGAGTGCAAGCGTGTTGGCGTGGAGGACGGGATGAAGAAAGGGCCGCAGACGATTGAGAAAGCCAAACAAGGCGCCTACGTCGCCCGCACGGTTTCGTCCATGCAAAGAATCCGAACCTACTCTGGGGCGGTGCATGGAATTCTGCCCAAGCGAGACGGGACGCTATACGCAAAACCTTACGACGAGTTGATGGCGGAAATTATCGCGTCCAATGATCCTGAATTGCTTCGGAACTTTATCCTCACCGTTGGCGTGGTCAGCAATCACGGAAACTGGTTTAGCTCTGACAACATGAACAAGGAGCTGGTGGTGCTGGCGCAGTCGTATGATTGGCTGCTGTTTCTCACGGACGAAGGATTGGCTGAATTTATCTACGACATTGTTTTGAGCAATAAGCGCGAAGTGGCGGCAGCAAAAGACGCATTTCGCCGAAGCTATTCGGCGGATAAAACTAAAAACTCATTCACCAAAGTCCAGATGGACTTGAGCGCTGATAAAGTCTTGCAGGATTATTTCCGCACCAACAGCAAGCGGATTGAAAGCTGGTTCAACATCATCACTCCCGCCAAGCAGCCGATGACGACACTGCGAGGACAAATTGCCACGCTGTCGAAGAAAAACTGGCCGGAGATTCTAACATGAGTGCCGGACGAAAAGTAATCACCGACAATAAGCACTGGGGCACGCCGCCCAAGTATGTTGAGGCAGTCAAGGCGTTCTTTGGTGGTCAGATTGATTTAGATCCTTGCTCCAACGAATGGTCGGTCGTGGATGCCAAGGTCGAATACCGGCTTCCAAAGCACGACGGTTTGAAAGAAAGTTGGAATTACAAAAAGATTTTTGTAAATCCTCCTTACGGTAAAGACCGGCATCGGGGGACTGGAATTAAAATCTGGCTGCAACGCTGTGAACTGGCGAATGCGACGCATGGTTCTGAAGTTCTGGCTTTGGTTCCGGTGGCTGCAAATACAACCCATTGGAAAAAATATGTTTTTGGTAAAGCCAGGTCGCTCTGTTTTCTCGCTGACACACGGCTAAAATTTCTGGTCAACGGAAAGGATGGCGGCAAGGGTGCGCCGATGGCGTGCTGCATGGTTTATTGGGGAGCTGACCATGATCGTTTCGTTAAGGTTTTTCAGAAATATGGCGCGGTCGTGCCACTCGATGAATTGCAAAAAAACGGTCACGACCATTCAGGCGAAATTGCAGAGGTGCAGCGCATCACTCCAAGTCGTCGGATTGGTGAAAGAATAATTCCCAATTTGCCCGTGCGTTATCCGGTTCACGAAACCAACGAACACGCTCAACTTACTTTGATGGAATCGTCAAAACTCGTATCCACAGCGAAAGCAAAACCCGTTCGTTATTCCAACCCCAAGCGCAAGAAATAGACCGCGGCAAAATTAGAAAGTTTTAATTCGAGAAATTCGTTTCATTGCTTCGCCGCCCAGCGGATGCCTTGCGCGAGAAGTTTTTCAAAATTTGGTTCAGTTGATTCTTTCCTTCCCGTTTGAATTCCTTTGCCACGCAAATGAATTCCGGCAACATCCGTCAAACTTTATGCCCGCGCACAAAATCATTTTCCTCTTCGACGTGGACAACACGCTGCTCGAAAACGACCGCGTCA
>JAYVQV010000613.1:0-3329 GCA_043776855.1 Limisphaerales bacterium
GCCGAGCAGGTGCTCGGCGCTCCGTTCGCATCAGCTTCAGTCAATTCAACGGACGCGAAGCCACGACGGTTCAACTCAATCAAAAAATCCGGCCACGAAATGTGCAGCGGATTGTCAGACGGAACTTGCCGCGCGTATTCCTCGGCGTGAACCGCGAGCGAGTCCGGCTCGCACAAAATAAAAATGGTTTCGCGCGGCAGGTGGTCGAGGAGAGTTGATGGCGGGGCAGAACTTGCGGACGAGCCGTCCGCGCTCCACCGCAAAATCCCAATCTCACCGGCGGGCGGCAGCGTGACGGCGCTAATTTCCCCGCGCGAGACTTGCGTGAGTGGGTCGAACTCGCGGAGCGATTCCAGTTCGTCGCCGAAAAATTCCAGCCGCACCGGCCACGGACTCGTGGGCGGATAAATATCCACGATGCCGCCGCGCAACGCGATTTCGCCGCGCTGCGTGACCTGCGCCTCCGGCTCGTAGCCTTGTTCCTCCAGCCATTCAATCAAATCGAGCGGCGCGATTTGGTCGCCGCGATTGAGCAAGCGCGTGCGGTTTTTCAAATCAGCGGCGGCAAACGTTTTTTGCAGCAGCGCGATGACGGAGGTGACGAGGAGGACGGGGATGGGGGATGGGGGATGGCGTCTGGCGTCCGGGGTTTGGGGTTTGGGGGAAAGTGCTACCAGCGTTTGCAGACGGTCGCTGATGACATCGGCGGGCGGGAGCTTGCCTTCGTGCGGCAGGATTTCCCAGGCCGGAAAGAATAGGGTTTGGGGTCTGGGGTCTGGGGTCTGGGGTGGTGCGGTTGCGCCGGCCTTCCCTAGACCCCAGACGCCATCCCCCATCCCCAACCACGTCTCCAAATCCTGCTGGCAACTTTCCTGCGCCTTGAGGTTCTCCGTGACGATAACGATGGGACGATTGGGAAATTTCTTTTGCAGCAGCGCGGCGAAAAAAGGTTGCGCGCTCGTGGCGATGCCGGAAAAAGTCTGCGCTCCGCCCTGCCCCACGCGCTGCGCGAGGGATTGCACAGCGGGAGCTTTCAAGATGTCAGCGAACAAATTGCTTGTCGCTGACGAAGGTTCGTTGGACGGCAAGCGGAGGAAGTTTGCCGCAGAAAGCAGAACCGTCAACTGCGGCGTGCGTGGCTGATACGGAGCGCGGCTCTGCGAGCCGCAGCACATTCAAACCTTCCGCTGCTACAATTTATTCCGAACCCGTTCTGACTTGCGAAACTACTGCGGGTCGCAGACCCGCGCTCCGAAACAAAGGCGCAGCGATGCAGCACTATTTCGCCGCTGGAAAATTCGTTTCCCCGCGCCAGCCTTGCGCCACGAAGAGTTCCGTCTCCTCGATGAAACGTCCCGTGGCGAGAGGATTTTTCACGCGCTCAAATGTTTTACTCTGGTCGCCGAGGCGATGCGCGACTTGCGAGACCCACGACATCGTGTAGGGAACTTCCGACCAGCCGTATTGGCCGAGCGGCGCGGGCGGCAACGGCGGCGCCGCGACCGTGCCCGGTTCGGGAACATCCATCCAGCCGTAGAGCGCCACGACCCACACACGATGGCCGGAGCGGAGCGTGGCGGAAATTTTTTCCAGCACGGGCGCGATGGCGTTCGTGTTTTGCAACTGCACTTTCACCAGGTCGTAGCGATGCGTGGCGTGATCGGCCAGCGGCGGCAACGTATCCCACGGCGTCGCCAGCTTGAAATAGTGCGCGAAGGTGATGCCGCAATACCACGGGTCAACGATAACGTAATCTTCCGGCGCAACGAATTTTTCCAATTGCCGCGTCCACACGTCCACGTTGGTGTATTTCAGGCCGAGAATGCCCCACGTCGTCGGCACGATGAGCGCGGTGGCCAGGACGAGCAGCGCGGCGAGCGCGATTTGAATCTTCTTCGGCCAAAATGAAATCACTAAATCGAAGCATAGCGCGGTGACGGCCATCAGCGGCAGAAAATACCACGCCTGCGACGGCAGCGCCGCGAGCCAGAGGAAACCGAGGAAACCGAAAACAGAAATGCCCGCCGTGACCGCGGCGAAGAGCGGCAGGTCGGCGCGGAAATTTTCCGGGGCGACGGCTGAAGTTTCCTTGCGCCTCCAGATTCGCCAGCCGTGCCAGAGCAAGGCAGCGAAGAGCAGCAGCCAGACCAAACTAAATTCCTGGCGCGGATAACCGAACGTCTCCATCAGTCCATTGACGAGGCGGATGGGATTCAAGCCGGTGCGGAGCGACGCGGAATCGTCGCGGCCAGCGATGACGCCGGTGACATACGGCACGAGCGAAACAGCGGCGAGCGCGCCGGCGCCAAAAATTTTCACCGCGTCGGAAAAGTTTTTTCGCCGCGCGCAGACGGCCATCGCGCCGAGACAAATCGCGCCGAGGAAAACGGCGTTGTGATACAGCGTTTGCACGGCCAGCAAACCGGCCACGGCAAAAAGTGAAAGCCTTTTCCAATCCGGCTTCAGCAAAAACCACGCGGCGGCCATCGTCGCGAGCGCGATGAACAGGGTGCCGAGGCCGTAGGCGCGCAATGAATCGCCGATGACGATGAGCGTGGGATTCAGCGCGAACAGCACGAGCGCGAGCAGCGGCGGGGCGCGGTTAATTTTCCAACCGGCGAGCAGGAGCGCGGCGAGAATGCCGAAGCCGACGAACACACCGAGCACGCGCAAAGTGGATTCGCCCGGCCCGAAGTTCAGCCAACCGTGCACGAGCAGCGGAAATAAAACCGGGAAAGAATCTTTACGAAATTCGTCCAGCGAACTGTGGCTGGCGACGTTGATGGTGTTGACCTCGTCGCGCCAAAAGCCGCCCGCGTGGCTGAAAAAATCCAGGTGCAACCCCGCCGCCGCCACAACGACGAGCACGGCTGCGAGCCAGAGCATCCGGAAATTCATGCGCGGGCATGAGACAAAAACCGGCGGGCGAATTCAATTCAATTTGCGGCAGTGGGTCAGTTAGGGGTGCAGCTTGCCCCGGTTGCGGTCTGGCTCCCTCGCCCCGCGAGGCACGAGCGGGGAGAGGGTTGGGGAGAGGGGATTTTTATTTCGCGAACCATGGGCCTCCTCTCCCCGGCCCTCTCCTCCTCCGAGGAGGAGAGGGAGTGGCATCCACGGCGAAGCACAACCGGGTCAAGCTGCACCCGTCGGTTAGCGAAGCGCCGAGCATTGCTCGGCTCGAAGGGCGAAGGTTTCCGCCTCTGGCCGAGCAAGGCTCGGCGCTCCGATTTCAAATTGACCCGTTACCCAATTTGCGGACGTCGGGGCAAGCTGGTGGGGCGAGCGTCCCCGCGAGCCGCGAGAGCTTTTGGTTTAAGCGGCTCGCGAGG
>JAYVQV010000614.1:0-3328 GCA_043776855.1 Limisphaerales bacterium
CACGCCGGAAGAAGTCGAAGACAACGACCGTCTCGAACTCGCGCGCATCGCCTTCAACTTCAACCGCCGCGACTACGGCCGCCTGCGGCAGTTGATTGACGTGTTGAACGGACTGTAAGCCGCCCAACCAAGATTCGCGCTAGCCCACGGTTTCCAACTGTGGGCTATTTTCTTTTCAGCGCTCGACAAGGATGGGAGCGGGAAATAAAGTCATAACAATGAACTTGTATGGGTTTCATTTATTATGACTGTGGTAAATGTTCTTTTGTTGATAATGGCAATTTGGTGGCTCGCACTTGCCATCGTTGTAGCGGGAGAAAAATCCAAAAAGAAAAAGCTTTCGATGCAAGATGCCAAAAAAAAATCTGATGCCTTAATTGACCATCAACCACGTTGGCCATCGTTGAGCGAGTATCGCTCCCGCCCCGCTTTGTTTTTCATCATCCCTTGGTGTGCGTTAATGTATTTGGTGGTTCTTGTCTTTATCTGGCCCGCAATTCTTATTCATAAAATTTAATTGGGGAGCAGAAACTTCAACTTCCCTGCACACTCGACACTTCCGCTGTTACTGGTTAGCTTCTGCCCCATGAATTTTCTCGTCACCGGCGGCGCGGGCTTCATCGGCTCGCACGGGGGCGGGACAGCTTAAAACCATTCACACGTCATGCCCACGATTTTGGAAAAAGACGGCTATCGGTTTTTCTTTTACAGCAACGATCACCAGCCCATCCACGTCCATGTGCGCTACGGCGGTGGCGAAGCGGTTTTCAATCTGGCGGGTGAGGTGGAGTTGCGCGAGTCGCACGGCCTCAAGCTCCGCGAATTGTCCAAGGCCGAAAAACTTGCGGAAGAAAACAAAAAGCTGATAATTGAGAAGTGGCATGAATACCTTGGCTGACATCGCGGTGGCGGCGGCTCACGAACACGGCTTCATTGTCGTGCGCATGGAGAGCGGCGCGGAGATTCGCTTCCCCGTAGCGGATAATCCCCGGCTCGCACACGGCACGGCGGCGCAGTTGAACCACATCGAGCTTTCTCCCTTCGGCCTGCACTGGCCGGAACTGGATGAGGATCTTTCTTTTCGCGGATTGCTTGAAGGTAATCACGGCCAGAATGTCAAAGGCTGATGCTCGACAGTTTTCTTTCCCGTTGTTAGCGTTTGCATCATGAATTTTCTCGTCACCGGCGGCGCGGGCTTCATCGGCTCGCACGTTTGCGAACGTCTTCTCCACGACGGCCACGCCGTCTGGGCGTTTGATGAGCTGAATGATTTCTACGACCCGCAGCTCAAACGCGCCAACCTGCGCGACATCCAGGCACTCGCCAAGCCCTTTGAATTTTTCCACGGCGATCTCTGCGATGTGGGCGCGGTGAACGAAATCTTTTCGTCCGTTAAGTTCGACCAGGTCATTCACCTCGCTGCGCGGGCGGGCGTGCGTCCGAGCCTGGAGCAACCGGCGCTCTATCAGCGCGTGAATGTCGAGGGCACGGTCAATCTCCTCGAAGCCGCGCGCAAGACGGGCGTGAAGAAAATCACCATGGCGTCGTCGTCGTCCGTCTATGGCGTGAATGCCAAGGTGCCGTTCAGTGAGAGCGACCCGATCTTTTCCGCCATCTCGCCCTACGCCGCCAGCAAGCTCGCGTGCGAAGCGCTTGGTCATACCTATCATCACATCTACAAAATGGACGTGGCGATGCTGCGCTTCTTCACCGTCTATGGCCCGCGCCAACGGCCTGACTTGGCAATTCACAAATTCACGAAGCTGATTGATGCGGGCAAACCAATTCCCGTTTTCGGCGATGGCTCAACGGCGCGTGACCATACTTACGTCACCGACATTGTGGACGGCGTCATCGCCTGCACGAAAAAAGAATTTGGTTTCGACATCTTCAACCTCGGTGAATCGCAGACGGTGAAATTGTCCGAACTCATCGCGCTCATCGAGAATGCGCTGGGCAAGCAAGCCATCATTGACCGTCAGCCGTTGCAGCCCGGCGATGTGCCGATTACTTATGCGGACATTTCCAAGGCGCGCGAAAAACTCGGCTACAATCCGCAGGTGAAGGTCGAAAAAGGAATTCCACTTTTTGTTGATTGGTTCCGAAAAAACCGGCAGTAATAAGCGCAATCAAGGTCAACCCAAATGAGCAAACCAACCGTCACTCGTCCGTCGCTGTCTGTCGCGCTCGCTGCGTGGAAAGAATCTCTCACCGCCGCCGGCCTGCCGTCGGAAGCGCTGTGGATTTTCCCCGAGAACTTGTGCATCGAGCAGGGCGCTGCCGGGCTGCGCGTCGGTTTTCAGACGAAGTTCACGCCGCCGGATGAAGATGCGCTGGAGATCGCCTACGAAATTTTTTCGGAGACGGATGCGCCGGTGGTTTTTTATCGGCTCGGCACGGCGGGAAATAAATCTGTCTGCATTTTGCTTTGCGACCCGTGGCTGGCCAAGCGTGGCGTGAAGGAAGGTTTTGTCGTGCGCGAGGAATGGAACATCGCCTTCCGCACCGGTGCGGCGAATACCATCGAGGAAGTGACTGACCTCGCGCGCTGGGTGCGTCGGGTGAAACGCGGACGCGACTTGCAGGACTACGATTTCGGTTTGGCGCTGGCGACGATTGACGAAATTAAACTGCACGGACGCCCGCTGCTGCCCTACGAACGCATGGCGGATCGGATGATGAACAATCTGCGCCGTAAAGTCGGGCAGGATTGAAGCGAAAACCGAAATTAACCGCAAAGAACGCAGAGAACACAAAGACGGGGATGCGTTTGGATAAAAAGTTGCCCGGACAATTTTTGGCACTGGCGTTGCCCCCGAATGTCTCCCTTTTGCGCTCTTTGTGTTCTTTGCGGTTAGTTCATTTCGGAATTCGGATTGAAGCGAGGTAGCGTCAGCCAGGGATGCCTGACGCTACAAGCCGCGCTCCGTTCACTTCGTCACGGCGCCAAAAACTTTCTGCATCAAATCCGTTGTGCGCGCGACGGGGTTTTCGCGAATTTTCTTTTCCTCATCGGCAACCATCTTGAAAAGTCCGTCCAGCGTTTTGTTCGCGACGTAGGCGTCCACATCCAGCGCATCCGCGCCGAGATAATTTTTTGACAGTCCACCGAGCGTGCCGCTCAAGGCGCTGCTGCCGGTGACTTTCGACATCATGTTTTTGTAAGTGCTGGTCACGCCTGTCTTGGCCGTCGCGGCCTGCACGATGGGGAGAAACTTGGAATACAAATTCGTCTGCGTGGTGCGGCGGAAGTATTGCGTGGCGGAATCTTGCGGGCCGGTGAGAACGGACTTCGCATCGGCGATGGACATGCCTTTCACGGCGTCGC
>JAYVQV010000615.1:0-13097 GCA_043776855.1 Limisphaerales bacterium
ATTTTTCTTGGAGGCCGTGCTGGTTTCCTGCACGAGCACGGTGAGAATGTCGCCGATCTTGGCGGCGCGTTTATCCGCGAACATCGGGCGCGCGGTGTCGTCGTTCCAAAGCGACTGGGCACTGGCGGCAGAAATATAAACGAATGACGCGAGCAGCAGGAATTTCATTTTCATAGTGAGATTAAAATTGTTTTTCCATCCAAAACTTTGCCGGAAAGGTCGCGGTGCGTGACGGCGTTGCGGGCGCGGACGGTTTCGCCGGGGGCGCCGTCGTCCAGAATTTCCACCTTGGTCTTGATGCTCAACGCGCCGTCCTGCACGAGTGCATCCGCGCGTTGGCCGCGATGCAGCACCGTGCGCGCCTTGACCATGTGCGCCACAAGCGTCGCGCCGGTGGAAACGGATTCGGTGATTTCCAACGCGTCTTCGTTGGCGGCAAGGTCGGGCAGACTTTCGCGCACGTTCAAAATGTCGCGGCGTTCACGCGTGAAGGAATCGGTCGTGACGCTTTCACCGCGTTTGAGCTGGCGGCTCGCGACGCAGACTTCGCGCCAGACGCTGGCGCGGAGATTGGCGGTCCAGGTGCCGAGTGTTTCGTTGGCGGTGCGGAGAGCAAAACGCACGATGAAGCTCGGCGTGACGCCGTTCATCGGCATTTCTTGCACGTCGAGCGTGAGCGGTTCATCCGGCAACACGAGCGCTTTCCACGGCTGGGCGAGGCGGATTTCTAACTGGCCCTTGTCCTTGATGAAATCTTTTTGCAACGTCGCCGTGAGCAGGCCGAGCACGTCGGACTCTCCAAACGTCCGCGCGCGACGGGAAATTTTCACGGCGTCCGCGCCGGCGAAATTTGTGCCGACGGATGTGGCGTTCGCCGCGAGCAGTTCAGAAATTTTTTCGCGCGTGAGGATTAAATTTTTCCCAAACGCCGGTGCGTCGCAAAGTTTCACGGCGGGCAGCGGGTCGGTGGACGTAAAAAGCTGCGGGAGGAAAACGCCGTCGCCGGAGGAACTGGCGACGGCGTTCAGTTGCAGCGACTGGGCTTCGGCGGAAAACATAAAAACGCCGAGGCCGGTGCTGTGCAGGAAGATCAACGCTGTGCGAATTTTTACGACCGCAGATTTTTCAAACTTCAAATGGTGAAAAATGTTCCGCAACGCGGCGTCGGCTTCCCCCTCTCCCCTCGGAGGGGAGAGGGCTGGGGTGAGGGGTGGGGACGCGGGTTGGTTTCCATTTGCCATCGGAATGCCCAGCAAACCTCCCCACCCCTCACCCTCAATCCCTCTCCCCTCCGAGGAGAGAGGGAGGAGCGATGCGGACATCGCGGGCAGTCTGATTGCATCACGCAGAAAGTGCAGGGTGCGCCGGGCGGCGGGAAAATTCATTTTCATCAGCGTTGGAGGTTGTTGCTTTGCTGCATCATCTCATCGGCGGCTTGCACGGCCTTGGAGTTCACTTCATACGCGCGCTGGGCGAGGATGAGATTGACCATTTCCTGCACGACGCTGACGTTGGAAAGTTCGAGGAAGCCTTGTTGCAATTCGCCAAAACCATTTTGTCCCGGGTCACCGAGTTCGGGGGAACCGGAGGCTTTTGTCTCCTTGAAAAGATTATGGCCGGCGGCATCGAGGCCGCCGGGATTGATGAAGCGCGCGAGTTGGATTTGTCCGGTCGTCTCGCCGCTCGACGTGGCGTAGGTGAGCGCGCCGCTGCCGGTGATGGTGACTTTGGTCGTCCCTTGCGGCACGGCGGGAAAACCACCTTGCACCGGATAACCGCTGTTCGTCACGACGCGGCCGGAGGCATCCACTTTGAGCGCGCCATCGCGGGTGTAGGCAAAAGTTCCGTCGGGCATTTGCACTTGGAGAAATCCTTTGCCCTTGATCGCCACGTCGAAGTCGCCGCCGGTCTGCGACATTTCGCCCTGCGTGAAAATTCTTTCCGTCGCCACCGCCACCGAGCCTTGGCCGACTTGCAAACTGGTGGGCAACATATTGCCGCCGCCCTGCTGCGAGCCGGCGGAACTCGTGGTGTCGTAAAGCAAATCCTCGAACTGCGGACGGCTTTCCTTGAAGCCCGTGGTGTTGACGTTCGCGAGGTTGTTCGCGATGACGTCCAAGTTTAATTGCTGGGACTGCATCCCGGACGCGGAGGAATAAAGGGCGCGCAACATAAATCAATTCGTCCCGCTCAAGTCGGAAATGGTTTTGCCCATGCGGTCGTTCTGCAACTGCATGACCTTCTCGTTGGATTCATACATCCGCATGGCGGTGATGATGCTGGCCATCGCCGAAGTGGGCGACGTGCTGCTGTTCTCGATGAAGCCCTGGCGGATTTTAGATTCAATCGTGTCTTTGGGCTGGAGATTCTGGTCGTTGCGGAAAAGTCCGCCGCCGAGCATCGTGAGCTGCTGCGGCTTGGCGAATTCCACGAGGGAAATTTTTCCTTTGATGTCCGAACCCTGGCTGACTTCGCCATTCGCCGAAACAGTGATGGGCGCGGGATTGTTGGGATCAAATTGCAACGTGCCGCTATCGCTCACCACCGGATAGCCGCGCTTGGTCACGAGCTGGCCCGTCGAGTTGAGTTGGAACTGGCCGTTGCGCGTGTAGGCCTTCGAGCCGTCGGGCATCTGGATGGCGATGAAGCCCTGGCCTTCCACCGCGAAGTCCATGTTGTTGCCCGTGCGCGCGAGTTCGCCCTGCGAAAAATTTACGGCGGAACTGGCGAAGGGAATCACGAGCGGATCGCCGTTCGTGCCGAGATGCCCGGCGGGAACGGCGGAGAAAACAATGTCGCGGCGGCGCGTGCCGGGGACATTGGCGGACGCGAGATTGTCCGCGATCAAATCCTGCCAGCGTTCCGTCGCGTTCATCGCGGCGGCGGCAGAGTAAAGACTGACTTCCATGGAGCGCTGTTTAGCAACGCGCGTGCCATGCTGATTTTACAGGGGTTTTGCCATGGCACTGAAATTTTCCGGCAAAAGATTCCGTGCGGAGCGGGGAAGAATTGGCCGGGGCAATGATTGGCGGCGAAGGAGAATTTTCGTCATCCTCAGCCGAATCTTTGCGGTTGAGTTGGGGAGCGCGCCCGCCTCGGGCGCAGCGGGTCGCGCCCTCGCGACCCGCCTGGGCGGACGAAAACCAAACATCAATCGGTTGGTCTCCGTGCGTTCGGGTTCGGCGCGAGGGCGCGCCGAACTACAGCCGGGGCGGCTGTGCTCCCCGTTTTCTACGGCAGGGATTCGGCTTATCATCATCCTCACCGTCACAAAAATTTGACGACGAGGATGCGGATGGAGTGCAGCTTGAAATTGTTTTTGTCCGATCCACCTCGTCCTCGTCCTCGTCCTCGCTGGCTCAAATCGAGGACGAGGACGAGGACGAGAACGAGGAGGAGGAGGAAGCTTCATGCACAGGGTCAAGCTGCACCCATGCGAATGAGAACCGCGGGGGAGATCTAGGTCGCGGAATTTTTATTCGGCGACCGGCGTGGCGTCGTCGTAGAGACAGGCGAGGTCGAGCACCTCGCCGCAGGTGCATTGCACCCGCAGATGCGTCACGCGCCCGCCATCGCGCTGGACGGACACGCGCGGCGTGCACAAAACTTTGGACGGCGGACTTTGGGCTTTGGACTCGGCCAGCGGCACGGCCAGCGCTTGAAAATTTTTTGGCGCGTCGCCGTTTTGAACGACGGCCACGTTGAACTCGCGTCGCCCCGGCGGCGCGGGCGCGGCGGTGAGCGGCACAAAAGATTCAGTTCGCAGCGGTGTCATGGGGCAGGTCGGCTTTGAACACTTCGGGCATGACGTTGACGGAATCTTTGATCTTGATGCGCACGGTCACGCGGCGATTCGTTTCGTCGCCAGGTTCGGAGCCGCTCATCGGCTGGGTGTCGGCGTAACCGGAAACTTTGGCGACCTGTTTCACGCCCACGCCGCCGGTGACAATCTTGCGGCGCGCGGCGTTGGCGCGTTCGGTGGAGAGTTCCCATTTGCGGACGGCCTCGGCGACTTCGTTGGTGCGCGTTTCCGTGTGACCTTCGAGTTCGATGCGAAAAGTGGTGTAGCGCGCAATCTCCCACGCGAGCGTGTTGAAAACCCACCCGCCGTATTCGGTGAACTGGTCCGTGTCAGTCTTGAAAATCGGCCGCTGCGAACGGTCGAACACATTGATGCTCAAACCTTCATTGTTCACATCAATCCGCATACTCTGCTGGCCTTGCTCCTGATCCTTGAAAAGTTTTTCCAAATCCTCATGCAGATGGTGCATCGTCTCGATCTCCATGGCGGAGATGGAGCTGAAGCGTCCTTCCTGCTTGTAAGTGCTGGAGGCGTCCTTGTTCGGAATGATGCCGCTGGATTCTTTCGTGAGCGAGGAGAAGGGATTGCGAAACGCGCGCTCGACGGCGTCCTTGATTTTCTGATCCTGCGACGTGAGCCAGAGGCAGAGAAACAGCGCCATCATCGCCGTGACGAAGTCCGCGTAAGCGACCTTCCACGAACCGCCGTGATGACCGCCGTGCTTTTTTTTGGCCATGAAAAATTATTTCCCCTTCATCGCCTTGAACATCGCTTCCAACTCTTCCGAGCTGGGGCGAAATTCACTGCTCAATCCGCGCCGTCCCAGTTCCACCGCCGTGACCGGGGCCATGCCGTTCGCAAAACCCGTGACGCACGCCGCGATGCAGCGCGTGTAATCCATTTCCGCCGCGCCAAAAAATTCCATGTTCGTCGCCAGCGGTCCCATGAATCCGTAGGCCAGCAAGATGCCGAGAAACGTTCCCACGAGCGCGGCGGCGACGTGCTCGCCGATCATTTCCACCGGGCCGGAAATGGACGCCATCGTAATCACGATGCCCAACACGGCGGCCACAATCCCGAAACCCGGCATCGCGTCGCCCGTTTTTTGCAGCACGGAAACCGGCGCGTGATGCTCCGACTCGGCGCGGTCCATCTGCACGTCCAGCAGCATCCGCAACTGGTCGGGCTTGATCTTGCCGTCAATGATGGGCCGCAGTGCGCCGCAGAGAAATTCCACCGCGTGATGATTGCCGGAAAATTTTGGATACTTTTTGAAGACCGTGCTTTTGCCCGGCTCGGAGACGTGTTCTTCCAGGGCAATCATGCCATTGCGGCGGCCCAGGAGAAATAATTCGTAGAGCACCTTCAACAAATCTTCGTAGGCAGCGCGGCTGTAGGGCGAACCTTTCAGGCAGCCCATCAGATTTTTCCCGATGTCCAGCAGGACTTTTTTCGGTGCCATGATGATCATCGAGCCGAGCGCGCCGCCGGCGATGATCATCACTTCGTTCACGGCGGCGTGCATAATCACTTCCATCTTGCCGCCTTCGAGCATGAAGCCGCCGAAGACGCAGACCGTGACCACGATGGCGCCGATGATGATGATCATTTGCGCGCCACGGTTGCGGTCGGCTTCCCGGCCAGACCGGATTCAAAACGCTGGACGAACGCGCGCAGCCCGATGATGGCCTGCGCGTGAATCTGGCAGATGCGTGATTCCGTCAGCCCAAACACTTCCGCGATCTCGCGCAGGTGCAGATCCTCGATGTAATAAAGCGCGAGCACCTTCCGCTGCATCTCCGGCAAATTTTTCAAGCGCTCAAAAATGACGCCCTTCAATTCGTTGTTGGAAACATGATCCATCGGCGTCTCGCCGTTGGTGTCCGCAATGATTTCGTAGAGCGCGCCGCCGTCGCCTTCGTCGCTGGAACTCACCGAGTCCAGGCAGACGAACGCCGCCGGGCGCACTTCATCCAGCAGTTCCTGATATTCAGCGGGAGAAATTTTCATCGCCTTCGCCATCTGCGATTCCGTGGGCGTCGTGCCAAGTTTTTGCTCCAGCTCCAGCAAAACTTTTTTCAAGTTGCGCGCTTTTTCGTGAATCGTGCGCGGAACCCAGTCCATGCGGCGCAGTTCATCCAGCATCGCGCCACGCACGCGCACGCGGGCGTAGGTTTCAAACGAGGTGTTCGCGCCGGGATTAAAATTCCGCAACGCCTGCAACAGCCCGACCAGTCCCGCACTGAACAAATCGTCATGGCTGACGTGTTCCGGCAACGTCATCGCGAGCCGGCCCATCACGGAATTCACCAGCGGAATGTATTTTTGGACGAGTTCGTTTTCCGTGTCGGTGTCTTTATCGGACTGCTGGTGGTAGCGCTTCCACAAATCCTGCGCGTTCGGCGCGGACGTTTTGGTTTCGGCCACCGGCCAGCCCCAGGCCGGCGCGGCGGCGGGAGCGACTTCGAGGGTGGGAGTGGGGCAATGATTCATACGCGGGCAGAAGTTGAGTTCACAGTGGCGGATGACGATTGAAACCAGTTTTTTGCGCGGCGAATTTCACCGAGCAACGCGCCGTGGATGTGGATGCTGGCGAACGCCGCAAACGACATCCGGCTCGTCGGCGGATAGCAGCGCGTCGCATCTTGCAGCGCGATGAGGCCGAGGCCGTGCAGATGTTCCGCGCTGAAAAAAGTCGGCATCGCCTCGGAGAACTGCCGCACCATCGCGGTCACCAGCGGCGTGTGTTGCTTGAGCAGCTCCGGCTCAATTTTATTTTTAGGATTCATGGTTTTGGTTTTTGAAAGTTCAAGCCTTGGCGGGTGAGTTGGAATTTTTTTTCTCGGCGGCAGCGGCGAGTTCCCGGCGGCGCTGTTCCTGGATGGATTGAAATTCGGTGAACCAGACTTTGCCCCACCAGCGGCCCAGCAATCCGCCGACGAGCGCCGTCGCCCCCGCGTGCCAGAGCGCGACCGGCCCCGTGCAATCACCCAAAAAACTGGCGCCCACACCGAGGACAAACCCCACATTCGCGCCGAGAATCATTGTTGCCTTCATCTTCAATCCCCCGTTTAGCAAGCCCTTTGCCAGCCGCGTGAAGAATTTTCCGCGCGGAAAATTCGCCAATGTTCACGCGGGTTTTCCGTGCGGAAACAAAAGCGACGCGTCCGCGCGGACGAACTCACCCGGAATTTTTTGCCCGCCCGCCAGCCAGCCCAGCGAGCAATTTGTGCCGAGCACGAAATTCCACAGCTTCACCCGCCGCTGCTCCTCGTCGAGGTGCGTGAAAATCACGTCCTCCGGCATCAGCGGCGCGAACGCGTTGAACTGATCGAACAAAATCGAAGTTTCATACGCAGCGTTCAAGACGAGGTGAACGTGCGGTTGCGGCAGCGAAAATAAAACGTCGCGCAAGACCGCCACGCTCTTCGCGCAATGCGCGTCCACGCCCGGCACATCCACGAACAATAAATCTTCCACCACGTCCGGCTCATTCCAGAAACGTTCGCACGGAGCGCCAAGCATCTCGCAGTGCAGCGATAAAAATTCCGCCGTGTTGACCATCTCGCCATCCAGCCGCGCGACGCGTGCGCGCTGGCCGCCGCGCAGCACGGCGGTGGTCAGCCATTTGCACAGCGCGGTCGTCTTGCCCGCACCGGGCGGGCCGACAAAAACGTGCGGACGTCCCGTGCCGCTTTCCACGCGCGGTGCCGGACGCCAAAATGTTGCGAGCGTGTCGCGCACGACTGCCCACTCTTCCGTCGGCAGTCGTGGCGGCAGCGCGCCGTGCGTGGCGGCAATTTTATTTTCCAAGCGGTCGGCGTATTCCGGCAGCAGGCCGAGCGATTCCAGCCACGCCACGCTGCGCCAGCGATGCGGTGAGCGGGGGGAAATTTCATCCAACTGTTCCAGCTCGAAGGGGCGATAATCGCCTGTGTTCGCGGGCGAAACCTGACGCGGTGGCGGAGCGATGTCCGGCACGCCGGCGGTCACTTCAATGCTTCCGCCGCGCTGCATCAGCCGCGCGAGACCGCTGCCCGGCAATTTGCGAACGCTCACAATGACGGCGTCCGCGCCAAGATTTTTTTGCACGACGCGCACGGCGTCGTCGGCATTGTCAGCGGTGAAAGTGGAGAGTTTCATGTTTCAAATCATCCTCATCGTCATCGTCATCCTCATGGATCAAAAACGAAAATTGAGGATGACGATGAGCATGAGGATGAGGATGAGTGGTTCATTCCATCCCCGGAATCACCGCCGCGTTCTGCACCTGCACACGCGGCGGAATTTCTGCATACGACAACACGGCGAGGTCGGCGAACGTGTTCTCAAAAAAACGGCGGAACGCGAGGCGCAGTTGCGGCGCGCACAAAATCACCGGCTGTTGACCCGCCGCGAGCATCTGCTGGATGACGCGCGACAACGAATCAATGACGTGCCGCGCAAGCCGTGGCTCCACGATGAGCGCGACTTCGCTGGCGGACTGTCGCACGCCTTGCGTGAGCTGCGCTTCGAGTTTGGGATCAATCGTGATGGCGCGCACGCTGCCGTTTTCGCCTTGGAACGGCCGCGTCAGTTGCGCGCCAAGCGCCCGGCGCGCGTGCTCTGAAAGTTCATCGGGATTTTTGGTGAGCGCCGCGTAGTCGCCAACTTTTTCCAAAATGCCCGACAGATTGCGGATGGAAATTCCCTCCGCGAGCAGATTGGAAAGAATTCGCTGCACCTGTCCCACGTTCAACTGGCCGGGAATCAGTTCGTTCACCACCGCCGGATTCGTCTGCTTGAGATTATCGAGCAACGCCTGCACATCCTGCCGCGTGAGAATCTCGTGCAAGTTCCGCCGCACCGTTTCGGAAAGATGCGTGATGAGGACCGACGGCGCGTCCACCACCGTGAAGCCCGCGATCTCCGCGTTCTTGCGTTCGGCCTCCGCCACCCACGTCGCGGGCAGATTGAAAACCGGTTCGACGGTGGGAATTCCCTTGAGCGCAACCTTGCTGTTCGTGGCGTTCATCGCGAGCCAGTGGTTCGGCGTGAGCTGGCCGGTGGCGATGGGATTCCCTTTTAGAACAAAGCGATACTCGTTGTTGCCCAGTTGCAGATTGTCGCGCAAACGGATCGGCGGGATTAACATTCCCATATCCGAAGCGAACTGCCGCCGCACACCCGTGACGCGTTCCAGCAAGTCGCCGCCCTTCTTACCGTCCGCCAACGCGACGAGGCCGTAGCCGAGTTCAATCTGAAACGTGTCGAGCGCGAGGAGGTTTTCTAGTTTGTCGTTCGCCTTCGCTTCAGCGGCGGTGGCGGCGCCGGCGATGGGAGATTTTGTGTCGGCAGGTTTTCCATTCATGCCGGGCGCGGCGGCGTTCGCGGCGTTCGCGGGAGAAAGTTCCGGCATCCCGCTTTTGTGAATCGTGTGCGAGAGCAGGCCGACAATCACCGCCATCGTGAGAAACGGAATCGTCGGCAAGCCCGGCACAATCGCCATGATGCCGAGCATCACCGCGAGAATCGTCAGCGCCTTCGGATAAAATAAAAGTTGCCGGCTCAACTCGCGTCCCAAGTCAGCCTTCGAGGTCGCGCGCGTGACCAAAATACCCGCCGCCACCGACGTGATGAGCGCCGGCACTTGCGAGACGAGGCCGTCGCCGATGGAGAGCATCGTGAAGCGGGAAAGCGCTTCATTCATCGTCATTCCCTTCTGCATGATGCCCACGGCGAAACCCCCGATGATATTGATTAAAGTGATGAGAATCGCCGCGATGGCATCGCCACGCACGAACTTGCTCGCCCCATCCATCGCGCCGTAAAAATCCGCTTCCTCCTCGACCGCACGGCGACGTGTGCGCGCCTCGGCTTCGTTGATGAGACCCGCGTTCAGCTCCGCATCAATCGCCATCTGCTTGCCGGGCATCGCGTCCAACGTGAAGCGCGCCGCCACTTCTGCGATGCGCCCAGCGCCCTTGGTGATGACGATGAAATTAATTAAAACGAGAATGCAAAACACGACGAGTCCAACGACGTAGTTGCCGCGCACGACGAAATTTCCGAACGCCTCGATGATGTGACCCGCGTAACCATCGAGCAGAATTAATCGCGTCGAAGCCACGTTCAGCGCGAGCCGGTAGAGCGTGATGAAGAGCAGCAGCGTGGGGAACCCGGTAAATTCTGCCGGAGTGCGGAGGTAAAGAATGACCAGCAGCGTCAGCAGCGAAAGTCCGATGCTCACCGTCAAAAGCAGGTCGAGCAGCATCGGCGGCACGGGCAGGATCAGCAGCAGAATCGTGCCGAAAAGCCCGAAAATCAGCCACAAATCACCGTGTTTCAGCAACCCGCGCAGCTTGTCGCTTAATGAACCCATGCAATTTTTTAGAATAAATTTTCAGTTCGCAGACGCTGCGAACGGCGGAAATTTTTTGCCGCCACGCGTGTTAAGCAGGAAGTTCGCCAGCCCATCACCAGTTGTGCTGATTGCGCGGCGGCGGCGTTCTGTCACGATTGAAACCAAACTGGAAAACCAAACGTCTGTTGCGCTGAATTTACACCCAATGAAATTATTATTTGCTCCGCTCGCCCTGGCTGTTGCCATCGTTTGCACCGCGAACGCCCACGCCCAGACTAATTCTGCGACCGATTGGATTGACCCCGACACCGGCCATCGCGTCGTGCAGCTTTCCACCGAGCCGGGCAGCGAGAGCCTTTACTTCAACCTGAATCCCTTCACGCCGGACGGGAAAAGCATGGTCATCACCACGAGTAACGGCATTTCGCTCGTGAATCTCGAAACGCGCGCGGTGGAGCAAATCATCGCGGGCCGCACGCACATCATCATGGTCGGGCACAAGACCGGGCAGATTTATTATTCCACGCGAAAAATTGAGAACGGCGTTACGAACCAATGGGTTTGCGCGCTGGATCCGAAGACCAAGGCCATCCGCGAAATCCTCAAGCTCGTGCGCGGCCAGTCCGTTTCCACCGTCAATGCCGATGAGACGTTGCTGGGCGGCACGTTCGTCGAACGCGATGACTGGGGCACGAATGATTTCTTTAGCGGCGGTGGCCCGAACCGGCGCGAAAACGACATCGCCTCCGCCAATGCTTATCGCGGCAAGAAAGGCACGATGATGGAGGAACGCCTCGCCAAACATTATCCGATGGAACTTTTTTTCTACAACATCGCGACCAGCGAGACGAAGCGCGTCAACCGCTGCACCGACTGGTTGGGGCATCTGCAATTCTCCCCGACTGATCCGACGCTGATGATGTTTTGTCACGAAGGCCCGTGGCACAAGGTGGACCGCATCTGGACCATCCGCAGCGACGGCTCGGATTTGAAACTCATCCATCAGCGCACGATGATTATGGAGATCGCCGGGCACGAATTTTGGAGCAGCGATGGCAAAACCCTCTGGTATGACTTGCAGACGCCGCGCGGCGAAGATTTCTGGGTCGCCGGCTACGAAATTTCCAGCGGCGTGCGGACGTGGTATCATTTGCAGCGCGATGAATGGGGCGTGCATTTCAACGTCTCGCCTGACGGGAAATTATTCTCCAGCGACGGCGGCGATGACAAGATGGTCGCCCACGCCGACAACGGCAAATGGATGTGGCTGTTCCGCCCCGAACTCATCGAAGACCGTTCCGCCGGAAATGTGGCGACCACGAATCTCATCCAGACCGGTGTGTTCCGTTCCGAAAAACTCGTCAACATGAGCAAGCACGATTACGCGCTCGAACCGAACGGGATGTTCTCGCCCGACATGAAGTGGCTCATCTTCCGCAGCAACATGAGCGGCGCGAACCAGGCTTACGCGGTGGAATTGAAACGGGCGGATGGGAAATTCTGATTGATTGAATTGCAAAGAAATTTAGGATGCGAGTGTCATGCCGTTATCAACCTGTAGATTCATTAAGCGAGTGGCAGAATTTGTCCCCGCAAGCCAATGGGACAACGTGCCAGACAATACGCGCGGAATCTATGCGCTTCTGAATAGTGACGGAAGCGATCAACTCGATGTTGTTTATGTCGGAATGTCAGCGGGAAAAAAGTCTGGAATGTATAGCCGATTACGCGTCCATCGAAAAAAGATGAACTGGACTCATTTCACGGTTTTTGAGGTTCACGATAACATCACAGATTTGGAAATCAGGGAACTCGAAGGATTGTTTCGGCACATGTATCGGAAAGATTCGATCGCGAACAAATATAATAAACAACTGTGTCACAAACCATTTGAGAAAATTGGTGTTTCCAAAAGGAGTCTTAAAAAATGGAGTTGGCCGGATTAGCGGCTCAACCTTTCAGTTTCCGTTCTAAAATTTCTCCAACAAGCGCGGGGTTGGCTTTGCCTTTGGAAAGTTTCATCACCTGGCCTTTGAGCGAGTTGAGCGCGGCGACTTTGCCGGCCTTGTAATCGGCCACTGGATTTGGATTCGCGGCGATGGCTTCGTCGCAGAATTTTTCAATCGCGCCGGTGTCGCTGACTTGCGCGAGACTTTTTTCATTAACAACTTCAGAACCCCGTTTAATCACACCTGACTTACGAGCTTTGATTATATCGGGCAACACGACTTGAGTTGCGACTGTATGGCTGATGGTTTTGGATTGAATCAGTTCAACAATCTCAAGGAGCTGTATCGCCTCCAACCCCAAATAATTTATTGACGAAATCAGAATATGTCCCATTGCTTCTGACTCGTCCGAACCTTGTTCAAATTGTAAGGCATCATTGAATTGCGAATCGGCATCTTTGTCATCCACGTCAGTTAATTTGCCGTGTAGATTATTGATAATAATATTTGCAATCAACTTGGTTCGTTTTGCCCTCTCCTCGCCTTGAATTGTTTGAGGAAGCGCTGCGATTGTTTGCTCAAAGAATTTGCACAGATTTCGATTTAGTTTAATAACATCCGCATCACCGGATGGCAGACTAAATTGACTCATGAGCCGTTGTTTGCGCACGAGCGGCAGTTCGATGACCTGCGATTTGACGTCGGCCAGCCACGCGTCCGTCGGCGCGAGCGGCATCATGTCGGGTTCGGGAAAATAGCGGTAGTCGTGCGCGTTTTCTTTCGTCCGCATTTCCTCGGTGATGCCCGCAACATCATCCCAGCGACGCGTGGATTGGATGAGCTTGCCGCCTTTGCTCACCACTTCGATCTGCCGCGCGATCTCGTATTCCGCCGCGCGACGCACACCGGAAAAACTGTTCATGTTCTTGATCTCAATCTTTGCGCCGAGTTCTTTTGTGCCGACGGGGCGCACGGAAATGTTCACGTCGCAGCGCACCATGCC
>JAYVQV010000616.1:0-3317 GCA_043776855.1 Limisphaerales bacterium
GATGGCTCCGGCGGCGCCGGGATGAAGTTCAATCAGCTCCATGCCTTCCTTCGCGCCCAAAATGCAGACGCTGGTGGAAAGCAATCCGGCAATCGTGCAACTCGGCGCGATGACGGAAACGGCGCGGCAATCATTGAGCGCGGGATAGCCGGTGCGCGGATCGAGGATGTGTCCATAGCGGACGCCTTGATGGACAAAGTGGCGGAGATAATCGCCGGAGGTAGCGACGGCATGGTCGGTCACGGCAGCACCGACCCAGCACTTGCCGGGTTGCGCGGCATCATCGAGGCCGATCCACCAGAATTTTTTCTCCGGCGCATGGCCGCGCACACGCACGTCCTGGCCGAAATCCACGAGCACATTCTGGATGCCGCGTTGGGTGGCCAGGTTCATCACGCAGTCCACGGCGTATTCTTTGCCGATGCCGCCGAGGTCGAGCGCCATGCCGCGTTGCGGGAGAAAAATACCGCCGGGGCGGCGCTGAATTTTATTCCAGCCGACAAGTTCGCGCGCGGCGCGGATGGCGTCGGCATCGGGAACGACGGGCGGCGACGTTTTCCAGTTCCACAATTTGATGAGCGGCAGCGCCGTGGGGTCGAACGAACCGCGCGTGAAGAAAAATAATTCGTGGCAAAGTTGAAACAGCCGGTCGGTTTCAGAATCAGTTTCAATCCAGTGTTCACCGGCGGCGGCGTTGATCTTGCCGATGAGGCTGTCCGGGATGAAGCGGGAATAACGCGCCTCAAATTGAGCGACCCAGCTCACGGCGTCGCGCTGGAAATCGCGCGCGACGGCGGCGGAGACGCCATGCACTTTGATCTGGCAGGCCGTGCTCATGGCGCGGAAGTCCAGCCGGTGCAAACCGTTCTCGACCGTCGCCGACGCGGACTGCGTCACGCGGGCGATGGCTTCGGCGGCAGAACTGGGGCTGGTCATCACCATAGGATCGAGAAGCCGAAGGTGAAGATGTTGGCCTTGGGATACATCTCGGGGTCAGTGGTGTGATCGCGACCGGTCATTTCGTAACGGTGATAGCCAGCGGTGAAGCGCAGCCAGTCGGTGGCGATGAACGTCGCCTGTAGGCCGTAGTCGAGCGAATAAAAATTCGAGAGCCGGTAATCGGAGGAGAAGCTGCCGCCGCCCGGCACGATGCCGGGAAAACTGGCTCCGTAAAAATAGGCCGCGTCTTGATTGTAAAAACGGAACATGGGTTCGACGATGAAGCGCTGACCCAGCCGCTGATGCCACGTCAGTTCAATGGTGTGGCTGTCAATTTGAAACGAGTCGTGGTGATAGCGGTAGGCGCCTTCAATGCTGGCGCGCAGGCGGGGAAAGTATTGGGTGAGGGAAACGAGCGCGACCTCCTTGCTCCTGTAGCCGGGGCGGACTTCGTTGAAGGCAAATTGAAAGGTGTCAAAGGTGGCGATGCGGTAGGGGTCTTGCAGGTAGCCGTCCTCATAGCCGAAGGTGAACGTGGCGGAAAGCACGGTGTCCGGCGTGAGGAGTTGGGAGAGGCCGATCATCGCGTCCGTGGTGTCCTTGCCGCGCCAGTTGGCACCGTCCGTGTCGCGCACAGAGTCGAAATTATGCGACACGCCGATCTGGAGCGTGGTGTTCTTGTCATTGAAACTGATGGCGTCGTTCAACGAAACCGCGTAGGACTCATAATCGTTTTCCTTGCTGTAAGCGAAGCCGGGGGTGAGCAGGTGCGACTTGAAACCAAAGTCCAGGCCCAGGCTCGTGGCCCAGCGCGTGTCGCGCAGATGCGAGACGTTGGCAGCGGATTTAGTGCCGGTCGGCGTCGCGCCGGAAATGCCGTCGTAAATAAATTCCCCCTTGGCCGTCACCGCCTCGGCGAGCTTCTGCTCGAAATAAACCGAGTGCGTCTCGATCTTCATGCGGTTGTTGTCCTCGTTGTAATACTCGTAACGGTAATCAACGTGGTTTTCCGCGCGGAGGAGTTGCGGCAGTCCGCACGCGAGGCCGAGCGGCAGGAACCGCCGCCAGTCGCGGCGGGTGGAAAAAGATTTACGCGCGCTGGCCGTGAGGCGCGCGAGGTTTTTTTGTTTCATCATGGCTCAAATTATTTTCTAAAAGTCGTGCATACTCTAACCTGTGTAGATAAAAAATCCACCCGCCCAAGGTTAAATTTTTTTAACCACAGATGCGCACAGATGGACACGGATAACAAAGGCCGGGATAAAACTCGGAGACGCAGAGAACGCGGAGAAGCGCAGAGAAGAAAAAACTCTGCGGCTCTCTGCGTTCTCTGCGTTTGGTTTTTATCCGTGTTTATCTGTGTCCATCTGTGGTTTCAATTGGATTTGTTTGGCTTAAACCTGAATTCCGAAGTTGAAACCAAGGTGCAGTCGGCGAGTGGCGTGGTAGCGGCGGGCATCCTGCCTGCCGTAGAGCCGTGGCTTCCAGCCCGGCGGAAAAAACGTCGCTCATCATCGGGCGCTCGAAAAAATTCCCAAGTCTCTGTCAAATCCACGCCCCATCCGGGCGGCTGGAAGCCGCCCTCTACGGCAGGCAAGGATGCCTGCCGCTACCAGACTTCGGAGTTCGGCTTAAACGTGAAGGGCGAGCGGTTGTTTCACCGTGGGCAGAGAAAGTCGCGTGGCGTAATAATCATTGCCGCTGCGGCGTTGCAGTTGAACCTCCGGTTCCAACCGCAGCAGCGCCGCCACCACGCGCAGGCCGAGGCCGAGGGTGTTTTCCGGGTTGGCGGAACGGTTCATGCGGTTGGTCACGAGCAGCGCGGTGGAGCGGGAATGACGTTGCAGGCGCACGGTCAGGTCGCCGCGTCCGTGCTTGAGGGCGTTCGTGAGCAACGTGTGCGTGATCTGCCGCAGGTGACGCGGATCGGCGGAAACCCAGCAGTCCGCGTCGGCGTGCAGTGTGAATTTCCGGTTCTGCTCGGCGGCGAGCAGTTGAAAATCAGCGACGACTTCCGTGACCGCCGCCGAGAAATCAAACAGCGTCCGCATCGGCAGCAAGCGCCCTTGCTCGGCGCGCGCGATGAGCAGTGATTGATCCACGACGTGCGTGAGGCGGTGCAATTCATTCTCCAGTTCATCCGCGAGTTCCGGCGCGACGCGTTCGCCGGCTTGCTCGACTTTCAGCCGCATGATGGCGAGCGGCGTGCGGAGTTCATGCGCGACTTTGGCGGCGTAGTTGTTCATCTCGCCGAACGACGAATCGAGCCGCGCGAGCAGGTCATTCAACTGCCGCAGCAGGTCGCGAAATTCCGAGTCCGCCTCCGGCAGCGCGATGGGTTCGCCGAGGTTGCCGGGATGCTTGGCCTGCAACTGCCG
>JAYVQV010000617.1:0-3310 GCA_043776855.1 Limisphaerales bacterium
CCGGCGGCGTTCACGGTGTTGCTCGTGTGCCTGCAATTAAAAAAAGCGACGCTCGGCTTCGCAATGGTCGGCGCGTTCAGCTTCGGCCTGGCATTGACGATGGTGACGGTGGGCGTGCTCGCCGCGTGGAGCGTGCGGCACGCGGAAAAACGTTTCAAAGGTTTCGGCGAAGTGATGCGCCGCGCGCCGTATGTCTCGTGCGCCCTGCTCGTGGTGCTGGCCGGTTTCATGGCGTGGCACGGCTGGCACGGATTGCAACATTCAACTCCCCCAACATGAACTGGCTCTGGCAAGGATTTCACAACGCGGCGATGATGCTCTGGGAAACCCTCTGGGCGCTCGTGCTCGGCCTCGCGTTGTCCGCCGCGCTGCGCGTGTTCTGCCGCAACGAACAGGTCGCAGAGCAATTTGGAAAAACCAGCCTGCGCTCCGTGACGCTTGCGACGCTGTTCGGCGCGGCGAGTTCGTCGTGTTCCTACGCGGCCTCGGCGGCGGGAAGAACGGCATTTCAAAAAGGCGCGGCGCTCGTGCCGATGCTGGCGTTCATGTTTGCCTCGACGAATCTCGTCTTTGAACTCGCGCTGCTGCTCTGGCGGTTGCTCGGCTGGCAATTTGTTTTGGCGGAAGCCGTCGGCGCAGTCGTGCTCATCGCGCTGATGTGGTTAATCGTGAAGTTCACTTATCCAAAAAATCTCGTCGAGGCGGCGCGCGGGCATGGCGGAAATGAAACGCATAGTTGCTGTCATGGCGGCTGTGGCGACATGGAAGATGACGAGGAGGAAGAACGCAGCAACGAACCTTTCTCCGCCAAAATCCGTCGTCGCGAAAACTGGCGGCAGATGGCGCGCGCCTTCCGCATGGACACGGCGATGTTATGGAAGGAAATGCTCATCGGCTTTCTCATCGCCGGATTTTTGATGGCGCTCGTGCCGGAAACGTGGTGGCGGAATTTTTTTATCACCAGCGGGCCGGACTGGCTGCGCGTAGTCGAAAACGCCATCGCGGGGCCGCTCGTGGCAATGGCGTCGTTCGTCTGTTCGTGCGGCAACATCCCGCTCGCGGGCGTGCTGTGGTCAGGCGGCATCAGCTTCGGCGGCGTGGTGGCGTTCATTTACGCCGACCTGCTGGCGTTGCCGTTGTTGATCATCTATCGGAAATACTACGGCACGAAGATGGCGCTCTACATCGCCGGCGTGATGTTCGTTTCCGTGGTGCTGGCGGGCATCATCGTAGATTTGCTGTTCGGCGCGCTGGGACTGATTCCGACCGACCGCACAGCAGCGGCCTGCCTGATGGCGCACGGCTGGTCGTGGAACCTGACGACGTTTTTGAACATCGCCGCCATGGCGGTGCTGGCGGTGATGCTCTGGGCCGGGCGTTCAGCGCCGATGAAAATGATGAAATGATTTTGCTTGGATAAATTTCCGAGCCAGACAAGCTTTGACCATGCCGAACGTGGGCGGCAGCGTCGAAAGAACAATCCACCACGAACGAAAGAAAAACTAAAATGAAAATGCTAATGCTCGGCGCGGTCTGCGCCGTCGGACTGCTGTTCAACACTGGCTGCGCGTCCTGCAAGGACGGTTCCTGCTCCAAGCCCGCCGCCCATGCCTGCACGGGCGACTGCTGCAAAGATCCCGCCACCTGCAAAGCCTGCTGCGGCGACGCCCCCGGCGCCTGCGCGAAGTGCTGCAAAAAGTAATTCGCAGCGAAATCAAAAAAACGCCGGGCGAAATTTTTTTCGTCCGGCGTTTTTGCTTGGCGTGGGCGGTTAAACCTGGATTCCGAAGTTGGGGAGCGGCTCCGCGCCGGGTGGAACCGGCTTCCAGCCGGTTGAATTTGGCTTCCAGCCAAATTCCGTTCGCGGCGGGAATCGTCAGCCGCCGTTCACGTCAGACGTGGCGTGGCCGTTCCGACGGTTTCCGGCAGGATGCCGGAAACAACCGGCTGGAAGCCGGTTCCACCCACCACTCAATAATTCCACTTCGGAGTTCGGGTTAAAAACTGAAGCCGACAATCAGCCGCACGTTCAGCCGTTCGTGGCCTTGGAGTTCGTGGCCGCCGCTGTTGTCCGGGTCGCCGGTGAAATTTGCTCCGTAGATTTGCGGCATCACCGAGAGCGTCGCCCACCAGCGCGAGCGGTGATAGCTGATGACGGGGCCGAGATAGACGGCGGTGTTTTCCCATGCTTTGTATTCGGGAATCTCGTTGTGATCGCGCAGTTCCACGCCGAGCGACCAGCGGTGTGTCAACTGGTAGGCGAGGCCGGCGGACAATTCCACCTCGCCCTCGCTCTTGCGAAAGTTGTCCGCCCATTCCGTCGCGTGCGTCAGGTTCACCGCCCATTTCCAATCGCCGTGGCGCTGGCCGATAATTATTTTTTGCTCCAGCTCGGCGTTGTGTCCGTCGTAAGTCGGCTCCAGATACAGCGTGAGGCCGACGGGATTGCTCACGGGGTCGAGGACGAGGTAACGGTTTTCCAACGAGATGCCGGCCCAGTGATACTGGGAGGAAATCTCGCCAGAGTCCGGGTCGCGGAAATTTTCGTAGCTGTGGTTGACGTAAAGCGCCGCCGTGTAGCGGTCGGTGAAACCATGCTCCACTTCGGTGCGAAATTCCCAGCGCTGAAAATCTTTCTGGCCAACGGCGGAATTGCGGATGAGCCGCGAGGTGATGGACTGTTCGATTTCCCAATCGCCCTTCGGCTCGGTTTCCGGCTCGTAGGTGTAGGTGAAAAGTTTATTGTCGGCGACAGCGGAGGTGGCGAACAGCGCGGCGGACATGATGACGGCGAACCAATTTATATTCTTCATGCGCGCGAGATTACGCGCGCGGGAAAATCTGCGCTGCTGTTTGCTTGCGGAAGATTGTCGCGCGTTTGCGCATCGCGACGGAAACTGGCGGGGCGTTGCGAAAAGTTGGCGGCGGCTTGCGGTTCAGCCGTTTTTTTGCGCCGGCGTTTTCAGCGGATACAAACCCGGACAGCAGCCGAACGTCTCGTGGAACGCCGCGCTGAAATGGCTCAAACTGTTGTAGCCAACCTCGGTGGCCGCCTCGGTCACGTTGTGTTCGCCCGCCTTGAGCAGTTCCGCCGCGCGCTCCAGGCGCAGCTCGCGCAGATGCTGGGTGATGGTGTGGCCGGTCTGCGCGGAAAAAATCCGGCTCAAATAAAAATGACTGCAACCGATTTTCTTGCCCAGCTCCTCCAGCGACGGCGGCTCGGCGAGATTTTGCTTCAATAAAAAAATCACCTGCTCCACGCGTTCCTGCCCGACCCGCTGCTGGCGCGTGCAGAACATTTCCGTTTCCG
>JAYVQV010000618.1:0-3308 GCA_043776855.1 Limisphaerales bacterium
GCGGCGGGCGTGAGCCATTACGGCGTGTGGAACCGCGCCTTCGCCGCGTTCTATGATTTGTTCGCCGTGCGCTGGATGCAGAAACGGATGTTCCGCTTCAACGTCGCCGAGCGCATTAATTTCCCGACTGAAAAGTAAAATTGCTTGCCATTACCAGACGGCTGCGGGATATAAATCTGGTGAGGTTTGTCATGCGAAAGAAAAATTCTCCCGCGTTCACCTTGATTGAACTGTTGGTGGTCATTGCCATCATCGCAATCCTTGCCGCGATGTTGCTGCCTGCCTTGTCAAAGGCCAAGGCGCGGGCCACTGGCATCCAGTGTCTGGGAAGCATGAAGCAGCTCCAGCTTGCCTGGCAGATGTATGCGGGCGATAACAATGATTTCATTCCCGGCAACCACTGGTATTCCGAGGCCGGCTTTGGTGGTTCCGCGCGCGGGTCGCAAAACTGGTTGACCGGCGACGAAAATTCCACGGCGGCTGATAACTCCGACAACACCAATACGTCCTTATTTCTTGATCCAAAGTGGTCTTCGCTCGGAAGCTATGTCAATATGGCGAAGGTCTATCACTGCCCCGTCAGCCGGGTTTTGGTGAAGGAAGGCGGTGAACTTTTTCCGCTCGCCCGCACGGTTTCTATGAATGGCTGGATGGGCTACACGAATCAGCCGGATAATCCAGGCTTCATTTCCTTCCGTAAAACCACCAGCTTCATCAAAATGTCGGCGGCCGATGCTTTTGCCTTCATAGACGAACGCGACGATAGTGTGGATGACGGTTTCTTTGGTCTCGACATGGTTGATAATTATATCCGAAATTTCCCCGCGAATTTTCATGGCGGCGTCGGTGTCGTGACGTTTGCCGACGGCCACGCGGAACTGCACCGCTGGCGAAGCGAGGAGCTTCAAGCCCACCAGCAATCGGGCATGGCCGCCGAATTTTACAGCGTCCAGATGGTCGCGCCCGACAACGTGGACTTGCTTTGGCTGCGCGACCACGGCACACGTTCGCAATGACCGCAGCGCAAATCCTTTTCTTAATTTTTTGTCCCGCTAAACTTTTGCTGTGCAATCGCTGCTCTCCCTTGACCACGCGCTGTTCCATTTCATCAATAGCACGTTGAGTAATCCGTTCTTCGACTGGCTCATGCCCATCTTGAGCGGACGCGGCGTGCCGTGGCTGCCCGCCGCCGTCATCGGCTTGATTGCCGTGGTGTTCTTCGGTTCTCCGCGCCTGAAAATCTGCGGCCTCTTCATGCTGCTCGTCGTCGCGGTGGGCGATGGCTTCATCCTGAACATCATCAAAGACACCGTCGCTCGTGGCCGTCCTTGCGTAGTCTTGACCGACAGCATCTCGCGGCTCGGCTGCGGCGGCTATCGCAGTTTTCCATCGGCGCACGCCGGGAACTGGTTCGCCCTCGCCACCGTCGCGTTTTTCTTTTACCGGCGCAGCGCGTGGTTCATGTTTCCGCTCGCGGCGGGCGTGGCGTTTTCGCGCGTCTATTGCGGTGTGCATTTTCCAATTGATGTGACAGCGGGGGCAATTCTTGGCGCGGGTTACGCCATCGCGCTGCTGCTCGGCACGCAGATGCTTTGGAATTATTTCGGTAAAAAACTTTTCCCCGCATGGCATCAGCAATTGCCAAACTTGCTCAATCCAAAACCTTCAACCAGCAACCTTCAACCAGCAACCGCCGGCATTGAATGGCTGCATTTAGGATATTTGGTCATCGCGTTCTCGCTCATCGTCCGCTGGATTTATCTGCGCAGTGGCCTCCTTAATTTAAGCGGCGATGAAGCCTATCAATGGACGTGGTCCAAGCACCTCGCGCTCTCGTATTACAGCAAACCCTTCGGCATCGCATTGCTCCAGAAGTTCGGCACGCTCATCGGCGGCGACACAGAATTCGGCGTGCGCTGCTGCTCGCCGTTGCTCGCGGCGATTTTGAGCGTCATCGTGCTGCGTTTTCTCGCGCGCGAAACCAGCCCGCGCACTGCCTTCTTCATGTTGCTCGTCACGCTCGCCACGCCGCTGCTCTGCGTCGGCTCGGTGTTGATGACCATTGATCCGCCGCTCGTGCTCTGCTGGATGTGGGCGACCGTCGCTGGCTGGCGCGCGGTGCAGGC
This sequence comes from Limisphaerales bacterium, assembly GCA_043776855.1. Lineage (GTDB taxonomy): Bacteria > Verrucomicrobiota > Verrucomicrobiia > Limisphaerales > UBA11358 > UBA11358. The sequence goes on from JAYVQV010000618.1 coordinate 2,127, forward strand.
GAATGGAACCACGCGCGACTGGCTCATCGTCGGCCTCGCCATCGGCCTCGGCTTCCTCTGCAAATACACCGCCGCGCTGCAACTCGTCTGCTGGATGATTTTCTTTGCGCTGCTGCCCGCCGCGCGAACTCATCTGAAAAAATCCGGCCCGTGGCTCGCGCTCGGCGTCTTCGCGCTTTGCACACTGCCCGTGCTCATTTGGAATTCCCAGCACGGCTGGATCACCGTCAGCCACGTCGCCGGCAACGCCCAACTCGACCGGCATTGGGAGCCGACCTTGAAATATTTCGGCGAATTCATCGGCGCGGAATTTGGTTTATTGAATCCCATCTTCCTCTTCGCCGCGTTGTGGGCGAGCGTCGCGTTCTGGAAACGCCGCGCGGAAAAACCGCTCTGGCTGTTCCTCGCCTGCATGGGCGCGCCGCTGTTTTACGGCTACTGGCTTTACAGCCTGCACTCGCGCGTGCAACCGAACTGGCCCGCCGCCGCCATCCCGCCGCTGTTCTGCCTCGGTGCGCTCTTCTGGCACGAACGCCCGCGTGTCGCCAAAATAATTCTCTTCGCCGGTCTGCTCATCGGCATTCCTGCCGTTGCGGTCATGCACAGCACGAGCCTGACAAAAGTTTTCTTCGGCGCGAAATTGCCTGGCGACGTTGACCCCGCGCACCGCACCGGTGGCTGGCGCGAGACCGCGCTCGCGGTCGAATCGGAACGGCAACAGTTCGACCCGAATGCCTTCATCATCGCTGAAGATTACGGCACGACCGGGCTTTATTCCTTTTACTCGCCCGCCGCCCGCGTCGCGGTCGGTTCGCCGGCGCCGCTGGTCTATTGCGGCCTGCTTGAAAAGCCAGCTAACCAGTTTTATTTCTGGAATGAATACGACTACCGCGCGCACCGCCACGGTGGCAACGCCATCTATGTCGCCCATCTCGACTACCAAAAGCTGGAGCGCGGCTGGATTTGGAAATGGCTCAAGCACGAGCCGCTCAACTACCGGGAAATGGCATCGCCCAATCCCGCGCCAAAATTTCTGACGGCACAATTCACCAGCGTCACCAACCTCGGCATCCGCGAAATTAAGATTGATGACGGCCGCATCTTTCATCGCGTCCAAATCTTCGGCTGCTACGGGTTAAAATGATTTTCAACCGCGTCTTGACGAGGGGCTGATAAATTTAA
>JAYVQV010000619.1:0-13028 GCA_043776855.1 Limisphaerales bacterium
CGAATTTCCCGCCGCCGATGCGCTTTGGAACACTTGCACGAAGTATCGCATCGAACTGAAATACCCACGCAACATCACGATGGTCGTGGCGGGCGGCCACAACGACATTCGCGGCGGCACCAAATGGATCGGCACTGAAGGCTGGGTGTGGGTGAACCGGGGCGGCTTCGAGGCGTCCAATCCCGAATGGATCAAGGGCAAGACGCTGCCGGAGGAATTGCGCAAGGTGAAGCTCTACGAATCACCCGGTCACTGGCGCAATTTCCTCGACTCCGTCAAGTCCCGCCAGCCGACGATTGCGCCCGTGCAAACGGCGCATCACTCCGCGATTCCCGGCCACCTCGGAATGATTGCCATGCGCACCGGTCGCAAAATCCGCTGGGACGCAAAGCATGAAAAAATCATCGGCGACGCCGAGGCGAGCAAGTTGTTGAGCCGCGAATACCGCGCGCCGTATCACCTCGCGTAAGCTAGGGCGGATTAAATAAAGCCGTGGCCGTTTTTACAGCAAGCCGCGAAAGGCCGCGAGGTTTTGGACTGCGGCAGCCCTCTGCCGCTTTTCGTCCGCATGGTTGACGATGCCAAAGCGCCAGAGGGCTGGCGCAGTCCAAGACGCTGCCGCGCCAGTCCGGCCACTAGTCAATCTCGCGGCTACAGTTTTAATTAAAATGCTATAAAGAGAAAAACTTAACGCTCAACGCCGAACATCCAACGGGGAGGTTCGGCGTTTTTTATTTTTCGAGGTGGGAAGTTGAATGTTCTCCACCGGAAGTTCAACGCTGGGACCGCTGGCTTCTAGCCGGCGTGTTTGTGTTTTGGTTTTCGAACTCGCCGGCTGGAAGCCAGCGATCCCAGTTGCTCGCGCTCCTCAACCGAGATGATTCGCCGCGTCGGCAAAACCAGCCACGACTTCATCGCGCGTTTTCATTTTGCGGATGCGGACGTAGGCGTCGCTCTCGGCGCGGACGGTGTGCGCCACTTTCAATTCCTGCGCGCGTTTGAATTGCTTGTCGGCCTTGGTGGGAATGAGCGGATACTCCACGGCGAATCCGGCGGCGCGTAAATCGTGGACGAGCTTGAGCGAAATGCCGCGCAACGCCTCATCCTCGATGGTTACGAACACATCCATCGGCGAATCAAATTTCGGCAGCAGGCCGCGCGCCTTGAGCAGTTCCAGCAACACCACGTCGCCCATGCCGAAGCCGAGCGCCGCCAAGTCAACCTTTCCACCGCTGATGAGCTTGACGAGATTATTGTAGCGGCCACCGCCCGCGATGGCGCGGAACTCGCCCTTGCGATCAAACGCCTCGAACACCACGCCGGTGTAATACGCGAGGCCGCGAATCACCTGGTAATCAATTTTGATAAAATCTTTCAAGCCGCGCGCGGCGAGGTTTTGCAAAATGCTTTCCAGTTCCGCCGTCGGTTTGCCCGCAGAAATAAATTCATTCACCTGCGCCAGCGAGCAGCCGAGCGCGGAAAGTTTTTGCTCCGATTCCTCCGGCGGTGTGCGTTCGAGCTTGTCTATGATTTGAAAAAAGTCGTATTCACCGTGCGGCGCGCCGCTCTGTTGGAGTTCACGCTTTAGCGTGTCCCCCGAACAAGCTGAAGCTTGAACTCCAGCTCGATAAAACTCCTGCCACGCATTGCGGCTGCTCAAACGGATGACAAAATCCGCCGCCGTCAAACCGAACGCCCGCAACGTATCAATCAGCAGCGAGATTAATTCCGCATCCGCCGCCGGGTCGGTCTCGCCGATGAGGTCGGCGTTCAATTGAAAATGTTCCCGCAGACGGCCTTTCTGCTGGCGCTCGTAACGGAAGAGCTGCGGGATGGCGAACCACTTCATCGGCTTCTTGTAATTGCGTTCGTGCGCGGCGGCCATGCGCGCGAGCGTGGGCGTCATCTCCGGGCGCAGCGAGATTTCGCGGTCGCCCTTGTCCTTGAAATTGTAGAGCTGCCCGACGATTTCCGCGCCGGACTTGGTGGTGAAAAGTTCCAGCGGTTCCAGCGGCGGGCCATCGTATTCACGGAAGCCGTAGCGCTTGGCAATCTTGCGCCACTGGTCAAAAATGTATTGGCGCGCGTCGGCACTCCACACGTCAGGGTGCGGCAAAGGTTCGGGATAAAAATCGCGGAAACCGGGCAGTCGTTCCATGCGGAGAGGATAAAAAATAATCAGCCGCAAAAAAGCGCAAAAGACGCGAAAGGTTTTTTCAATTTTACCGCCAACGAAATCCCTGATGAGTGACGAGTGATGCGTGAAAAAAATTCGATTCGCGGGCGGCCTGTCCCTTCACGAATCACTTTTCACTCGTCACGTTTTCGGCGGAAGTTTCAGCACTTCGATGCGCATTTCCTTGCCGGCTTTGAATTTCACCATCGCGCGGGCGGGAATCGGCACATCGGTTTCCGGCTTGTTCGGGTTGCGGCCCACGCGCGCCTTGCGGATTTTAACTTCAAAGACACCGAAGTTGCGGAGTTCCACCTTGTCGCCCTTGGCGAGCGATTCGGCGATGTGATCCAGGGTTTTTTGCACCACGTCGAAGACTTGGGTTTGAATCAACCCGGTTTCCTCACTGATGCGCATCACAAGGTCGCGTTTGGTCAGAGTCATAAGTTTGGGAATGGTTGCCGATTACGCGCAATCATTCAGCCTTTCCCAGATGAATGTCCAGACAAATTTGAAGATGGGCGCAACGGGGGTGCAGCTTGACCCGGTTGCGGCCTGGCTCCCTCGCCCCGCGAGGCACGAGCGGGGAGAGGGCTGGGGAGAGGGGATTTTAATGTCGCAAACCACCATTGGCCTCCTCTCCCCTGTCCATAGCCGCTGTCGCTGCTCCTCCTCCGAGGAGGAGAGGGAGTGGAATCCAGCGCGAAGCACAACCGGGTCAAGAGGCATCCGTTTCAAAACCCCGCCCGTCTTTTGCTTTGTCACCGCCCGCCGTCTCGGTAAAACTCTCCGCATGGAGATGACCCGCCCAACCATGATCCCCGCCACCGGCGAACGCCTCCTGCGTTTCGTCGGCGACAAAATTATTTTCACGCTCCGCGTTGAAAATTTCGCGGCGACGAAAAATTTCTCCGCCCGCCTCCGCACCAACCTTGGCCGCGCCGCCGCCCGCCGCGCGGAAATTATTTCCGCCGGTGGCAACCAGGCCGTCGTCCGCAATTCCTCGTGGCGCGACGTGCCGATGCAGCGCACCGCCGACGGCTGGCAGATCGAACTCCCGCTCGCCGAAGTCGGCTTCTTCAATGCCAAAGCGTATCTGCTCGACGAAAAAAACTGGCAGCACTGGCCCGCTGGCGCAGACGTGGGCGTTTCCGTCCACCCGAATTTTGCCCGCACGGCGAACACGATTTACTGCGCCTTCACCCGCCTGTTTGGCGCGACGAAAAATTTGGCGACGACCGCCAATGAAAAATTGGAAGCGCAACTCAAGTCCCTCGAAGCCCTCGGCTACGCCACGCTTCCGCCCTCGGGAAAATTCCGCGACCTCGCCGCGCAACTCCCGCACATCGTCCAGAAACTCGGCTGCAAAATCATTCACCTGCTGCCCGTGCATCCCACGCCCACGACCTACGCGCGCTTCGGTCGCAGCGGCAGCCCCTACGCCGCGCTTGATTTGACCGCCGTGGACCCCGCGCTCGTCGAGTTTGATAAACGCACCACGGGCATTGAACAATTCTGCGAGCTGACTTCCGCCGCGCACGCTCACGGCGCGCGCGTCTTCATTGACATCGTCATCAACCACACCGGCTGGGGCAGCACCTTGCAGGAAAATCATCCGCAATTTTTTCTGAAAAAACCCGACGGCGAATTCGCCAGCCCCGGCGCATGGGGAACCGTCTGGGAAGACCTCGTCGAACTTGAACAGCACGACGTAAAACTCTGGGACCTCATCGCCGACTCGCTGCTCATCTGGTGTCGGCGCGGCGTGGATGGATTCCGCTGCGACGCCGGCTACAAAGTTCCCACGCCCGCGTGGCAATACATCATCGCCCGCGTGCAGGAAGAATTTCCCGAAGCCATTTTTCTGCTCGAAGGCCTTGGCGGCCCGTGGACGGCCACGGAAAGTTTGCTCACTGATGGCGGAATGCAATGGGCCTACTCCGAGTTGTTCCAAAATTATTCCGGCCAAGAAGTCGCGTGGTATCTCGACTACGCCAACCAACAAAACGAACGCATCGGCAGCTACGTCAACTACAGCGAGACGCACGACAACGCGCGGCTCGCCGCCCACGGAGCGCCGAGCACCAGCTCGGCACGTTCCGAAAATTTTCCACAACACGCCGAGCCGGTGCTCGGCGCTCCGAACCGCGCGTGGTCCCTGCTTCGCAATCGCCTCTGCGCGCTCACGGCTCCAGGCGGCGGATTCGGTTTCACCTGCGGTGTGGAGTGGCTGGCCACGGAAAAAATCCGCGTTCACGGCAACACCGGCCTCAACTGGGACGCCGCCGAAAACATCGTCCCCGAACTCGCGGCGCTCAACGCGCTCATCTCCAACCATCCGTGTTTCTTCGACGGCGCCAAACTCACGCGCCTCTCCGCGCCCGACTCGCCCATCTATGCCTTGCTCCGCGAATCGGCGGAGGGAAAAGATTCCGTTTTGATTCTGGCGAACACGGACATGGCGAAGGAGAACACCCTGCAATTGGAGCGCCGAGCACCAGCTCGGCTCGGCGCTGATCAGAGCGATTTGAAACGAGCCGAGCAGGTGCTCGGCGCTCCGTCCGGTTTGGATTCTGAAATTTCAAATTTCAAATTTGAACTCCTCAACCAGCCGCCGCCAAAAATTTCTGGCGGCGCTGAACAAATAAATTTCACCCTTCCGCCCGGCGCGGTCTGCTGCCTCGCGCGCGTGGAAAAACCCGTTGGCTTGAGCGGCGATGATTATCGCCGCGCCCGCGCGCAGGCCGCGTTTGCCTTGGAGGCATTGAGCAAAATCGTTCCCGCCGAAACCGTGGACGGCCTCGACTGGCGCTGGCTGGCGGAACAAATCGAACGCTCGCCGAAAATTTTTCTCACCGCCGCCAGCGCGGTTGGAGTTCAATCCCGCGTGCGGGATTGTTCGGGCGGGGACACGCTGAAGCGTGAACTCCAACGGGCCGCGCGCGGGGAAATTTTCCCGCGCGTCGTCACCTGGACTTTGCTCGACACGCGCCGCGTCACGATGGTTCCGCCCGGCCACTGGCTGCTCATCCAGGACACCGCGCCCTTCCGCGCCACGCTTTCCCCCCAGACCCCAGACGCCAGACCCCAGACGCCATCCCCCATCCCCCATCCCCCATCCCACGTCCAATCCATTCCCGCCGGCAACGTCCACATCGCCTGCTTCGCGCCGGGCGGCAGTGGCACAGGCATCTTGCCTGTGAGTTCATCGGAAATGGATGTGACATTGTTTCTGGAACGCTTCGACTCACCCGCGCAAAAAATTTCCGCGCCCATCCGCCTGCTTCCCCCCCATCCGCCAGACGCCATCCCCCATCCCCCGCAACCGACCGACTTGGTTCTGCTCACGAACGGACGCGGCGGCATGGCGCGGCTCTGCGTTGACCTGGGCCGCGTGAATTCCAAATACGACTGCGCGCTCGCCGCGAATCTGCACGCGACCGTGCCGGTGGACCGCCACGTTTTCGTGAAGCGCCTCCGCGTGTGGGTGAACGCCGACGGTTTTATCTCCGCGCTCGATTTCAAAAATCTGGCGTCGTTCAAAAATGATTCCGGCGCGACGTGGAATTTCATCGCCAACGCCGGGGATGGCCGCACGGTGGAGATTGAATTGCGCGCGGAAATGTTGGCGGAGGAAAACACCGTCGTCTTCCAGTTCAGCCGTCCGGCGGAGGAACACGCGCGCGGCAAGCAACTCCCCGCCGCCGCCGACGTGCGCCTGACCGTGCGCGTGGACATCGAGGACCGGAATTTTCACAGCGAAACCAAGCGCAACGACGGCGCGGATTTTCATTTCTCGTCCAACTGCCGGGAAATTAAAAATTCAAAATTAAAAATTCAAAACTGCGCCGGATTTGAATTCACGCCCGCCAGCGACCGTCAACTGCGAGTCGCCACTGACAGCGGCGAATACCACGCGCAGCCGGAGTGGTGCGAGAACATCCCGCATCCCATCGAGCAGACGCGCGGCCAGACCGGCAGCGGCGATGCCTACAGCCCCGGCTGGTTTGAACTGCCGCTGGCAAAAGGCGCGGACGTGGCGCTGGTGTTGACGACGGAGCCGGAGCGCCGAGCACCTGCTCGGCACGTTTCTGCTGCTGACAATTTTCAACGAGCCGAGCGGGTGCTCGGCGCTCCATTCGCGGCACAGCTCGAACACGCCGCCAAACAATTCGTTGTCCGCCGCGACGAACGCAAGACGGTCATCGCCGGTTATCCGTGGTTTCTGGACTGGGGTCGCGACTCGCTCATCTGCGCGCGCGGCCTGCTCGCCGCCGGGATGGTGGACGAGGTGAAACAAATTTTGCTCACGTTCGCCAAGTTTGAAAAAGACGGCACGTTGCCGAATACGATTCATGGCAACGACGTTTCCAACCGCGACACCACCGACGCGCCGCTGTGGTTCGCCGTCGTGTGCGAGGAGTTCGCGCAAATTAAAAATGAAAAATTAAAAATTAAAAATTTCTACGCCACGCCGGTGGATGAAGCCGGCCGCACCATCGCCGACGTGCTCGCCAGCATCGCGGAAAATTATTCGCGCGGCACGCCCAACGGCATCCACATGGACGCGGACTCCGCGCTCATCTGGAGCCCGAGCCATTTTACTTGGATGGACACGAATTATCCCGCCGGCACGCCGCGCGAAGGGTATCCCGTGGAGATTCAGGCGCTGTGGATCCGCCTGCTGCGGCAGTTGGAAAAAATTAGTGGGACAGGCAGCTTGCCTGTCGAGTTGCCGCCGGGAGCAAAGGGAACTGGACAGACTGGAAGCCGGTCTCAACACGGTGCGTTGTCAGGAAATCGGGGCGGTGAACACGGACACACAGGCAAGATGCCTGTGCCACTACCCAACTGGCGCGACCTCGCCGACCACGCGACGGCCTCATTTGAAAAATTATTCTGGCTCGAAGAACAGGGCTGGTTCGCCGACGTGCTGCTGGCCAAACCCGGCGTGGCCGCGCGCGCTGCGGTGGTGAGCGATGCGTTGCGGAGCAACTGCGTGCTGGCGGTGAGCCTCGGGCTGGGAGCGCCGAGCACCCGCTCGGCTTGTTCAAAGGATGGCGATCAACGCGCCGAGCAGGTGCTCGGCGCTCCGTTCGTGCGGCGCGACCACGCGCGGCGTTGTCTCGCGGCGGCGGAAAAATTTCTGCTCATCCCCGGCGCGTTGCGTTCGCTCGCGCCGTTGCCAGTGCGGACGCCGCTGCCGGTCATCGGCAACGATGGCCGCGTGGTCAACGATCCGCCGAACCCGTATTGGCCGCGCTACGCGGGCGACGAAGACACGCGCCGCAAACCCGCCTACCACAACGGCACGGCGTGGACGTGGACGTTTCCCGCGTTCTGCGAAGCGCTCGCGGCGGCGTGGGATTTTTCCCCGGAAGCCGTGGCGGCGGCAAAAAGTTATCTCGGCAGCGCGGAAAAAATCTTAAACGAAGGCTGTCTCGGCCAGATTCCTGAAATCCTCGACGGCGACGCCCCGCACACGCAACGCGGCTGCGACGCGCAGGCGTGGGGCGTGACCGAGGCGCTGCGCGTGTGGAAGCTGTTGTCGAAACTATCGCCGTGAAGCCATCTCGTCAGCGGCGGCTCACCAAAGTCTCCAGATATTTTTGGAAGACCGTTTGCAGCCGGTCGTTGGCCGCCTTCGGATTGGGCGCTTCCTTTTGCGCGGTGGACAGAAGATTCATGGTGGCGTTCGCCTCGTAGAAAACCACCGCGCCGTTCTCATCCACGTCAAAATCCACGCCGAACACATCGAGCGGAATCCGTCCGCGCAAAGCCCGGAGCGACTGCATCGCCGTCCGGCCCAGCTCCGCCTCCGGGTCGGCGCAAATCTTTTTTTCCAGCTCGAGCACCTCGGGATGTTCCAGATAAAACGGCAGCCGCTTGATGTTTTTACGACCATGCACGTTCCAAAAATGGCTGTAGTCCACGCGCACGATGACAAATTCATCTTTAACAACCGCCGCCCGGATCTTGCGAAAAAAATCTTTTCCGCCCCGGCTGTCAATGAACGCCGTGACGTAAAATTCCTGCGGGCAACCCTCGGTTCCAAACACCGCGAGCAGTTCCGGTCGCGAGTCCACCTTGTTCATTCCGAGGCCGCGCTGAAAAGCGAGCGTCCGCGTGATCAGCGGATAATCAAACTGCGCCTCGATCTCGCGCACCAACTCCTCCCGCAATTTTCCCGCTGATGAAAAGCGCGCGGTCGGCGGCACGCGGACGCCGGGAATTTTTTCCAGCAGCCCAACATTGGTCACGCGCGAGTTCTGTGCGATTTGCGACGGATGATTGACCACCGGCACGCCAAAGCTGTCCACCAGCCGGGTCAGTTCCGGCAGGCCACCTTCCGCCAGCAGCGTTTCGGCGTTGGCGTTGTTGTTGATGACGAGATCCGGCTTCGGAATTTTTCCCCGGGCGGATGGGCGCATGGCATCGTCCTTGCAAACCAGGCTGAAATGAAATTGATCCACAAGGTGCGTGGCCAGTTGGTGGGGAAAATTGCCGAACCGCGAATGTAAATCCTCAAACGACAGCAACGATTCATCAGCGCAACGGTTGGGATTCACGATCAGCACCTCCGCCTTTTGCGTCGCGCGCCGGCCGGTGCTGCACACCGGCGAAGCCGCCACCCGCAAATCCATCATGCGCTGGTAAATGCTCATCGCCTCATCCATCCGCCCGAGTTCCTTCAAGATTTGGCTTTGAGTGAGGACGGCTTGGGTATAGTTCGGATTTAATTTCAACGCGTGGTTGCAAGCGAGCAACGCGTCGTCAAAATTTTTCAACGCCAGCAAACTCACCGCCTTGTTCAGCCAGGCCACGAGGCAATTCGCGTCGCACTGCAACGCGCCATCATAAGCCGCCACCGCTTCCGCGTGGCGCTCCGTGGCATTAAGCGCATTGCCGAGGTTGGCCCAGGCGTCCGGCGATGTTGCATCTGCCGCCACCGCCTGCCGCGCGCAGGTCTCGGCCTCCGCGAATTTTTTCAGTTGGAGTTTTACCGCCGAGAGGTTGTTCAGAATGGAAGTCCGGCCGGGAACCAGTTCCAACGCTTGCGTGAACCGCGCCTCGGCGGAGGCAAAATCTTCCGCTTCGAGAAAACGCAGGCCTTCAAAAAACAACGTCTTGGCTGATTCAAAGTGATCCATGGGCGGTTTGCCAAATCAAATGGCTTGAACGGTGGCGGGATTTTCCAGCGCGGCGAATTGCCAGAAATGGTCGGGCGTCAGTGAATACATGGCGGGCGCAGCATGAAGAATTTCACGGCGGGAAACAAAACTTTTTTGCGGCCAGCGGCTGGAATGGCTTCAACTGAACTCATGCCGTTGAAAACAATCCGATAAACGCGGAGGCGCAGAGAACGCAGAGGTTCGCAGAGAAAACCACCGGATGATTCCACGCACCAGTCAGTGGGCTGGCTTTGCTACCAAAAATCTCTGCGTCTCTCTGCGTTCTCTGCGCCTCTGCGTTTGTCCGGGTAATTCCAACGGCATCGTTCCGGCTTAATCAAGCGTGACGGAAAAACATTCGTGCAATCCGCGTTGACACTTTGATTTCATCCGCAATAACAAATCGTTGCCAATCGGCGGGACGCGGGCAAAATGACGGCGTGAATTTCCGCAGTAAAATAATTGCGTGGGACGAGTTGCCGGCGTGGCGAAAACAATTTCGCGCCACGGGCAAAAAACTCGTCGTTACCAACGGCTGCTTCGACATCCTGCACCTCGGCCACGTCACCTATCTCGAATCCGCGCGCAATTTCGGCGACGCGCTTTTGCTTGGCGTGAACAGCGACGCAGCCGTGCGTGGCTTGAAGGGCGCGGGGCGGCCAGTGAATTCGGAAACGGATCGTCAGTCCGTCCTCGCCGCGCTGCACAGCGTGGACGGCGTCTGCCTCTTCACGGACACGGCGGCCACAAAATTTCTCGCCGCCGCGCAGCCGGACATCTACGTCAAGGGTGGCGATTACACTTTGGAAACTTTGAATCAGGACGAGCGCCGCGCGGTCGAGTCGGCTGGTGGAAAAATTGTTTTGGTTCCATTCGTTCCCGGCAAATCCACGACATCGTTGCTTGAGAAAATTTCCAAGCTGTGATGAGGCTGGGAAATGACGAATGACTAAAACCTAATGACTAAAGAAGCCCCAATGTCCAAAGCCCCAATATCAGTCGCCGCTTCGGTCGTGAACGGCTATTCGTCATTTGGCCTTCGTCATTCATTAGTCATTAGGGTTTCGTCATGCGTCATTCCCGAAGGGCGCTGTCCGTGAAAAAGATTTTGGTCATCTCCCTCGCTGGCATCGGCGACACGCTCATCGCCACGCCGTTCATCCGCGAGCTGCGCGAGAATTTCCCCGACGCCGTGATTGACGCGCTGGTGATGTGGCCGGGCGCAAAAGATCTGCTGGAACACAACGCGAACGTGAACCGCGTCTTTCAGAAAAATCTGATGAAGTGCGGGAAGCTTGAAGCGATCCGTTTTCTGCTTTCACTGCGGCGCGAGGGCTACCAGCTTTCCATCAACACGCATCCGCAAAGCCGCATCCATTACCGCGTCGCCGCATTTCTCGCCGGGGCGCAGGTTCGCATCAGCCACGAATACGAATGCTTCAACTGGCTCGACCGCTGGCTCGTCACCGGCTCGCTGCCGCAGGATTATACGCGGCACTCCATTGAAAATAATTTCGACGTGCTGCCGGTGATTGGCGCGCAAAAGAAACTTCCGGCGCATGAAATGGAATTTTTTCTCGAACCGAGCGATGAAAGGTTTGCCGATGATTTCCTGACGAAGCACAAGCTGTCTGGGAAAAAAATTCTCGGACTTCACGTCGGCTCCGGCGGCACGAAGAATCTGCCGTTGAAGCGCTGGCCGCTGAAAAATCATGCCGGATTGGTGCGTCAATTAAACAAGGAGCGGCCGGACATCCGCGTGTTGCTGTTCGGCGGGCCGGAGGAGGCCAAGGATCATTCCGTGATTCTCGCGCAGGCCAACGCCGACCTCACGCGCGAGGCGACGACGCGCAATCTGCGTGAGACGGCGGCGTTGATGAAGCGGTGCAGCGCATTTTTGAGCGTGGACACGGCGCTGATGCACATTGCCGCCGCGGTGAAAGTGCCGAACCAGATTGTCATCGAAGCGCCAACCTTGAACGTGACGAACTGGCCTTACGGAAACCAATTCACGCTCGTAAAAAATCCGGTGGTGAACGGGCGCAACTTGGATTACTACCGCTACGACGGCGGCGACATCAGGGGCACGCGCGAAGAACTCATTGCGGCGATGGAGTCAGTAAAGGTCGCGGATGTTTTCGCGACGGTGACGAAGCTAATTTGAGTAGCAGCCGACGTGAGGAGGCTCTAATCAAAATTTAGTTGGAGCCTCCTCACGTCGGCTGCTACAGAGAAAAGCCCGCCGCCTTCGCATCGTTCGCAAACATCTTCACGGTATCGAGCGAGAGTTCCGTCAAATCCATGCCCGTCATTTTTTGCGCCTTGCCCAGAATGTCATGCGGCACGGTCACGATGTGACAGCCGCAGTCGCTGGATTGAAAAATATTCAGCACTTCGCGCACGCTCGCCCAAAGCAATTCCGCGTGCGGCAATCCCGCGAGAATCTTTTTGCTCTCGACCATGATGCCAACCGGATCAACGCCTGTGTCCGCGATGCGTCCGGCAAAAACTGAAACCACGGCGGGCACTTTTGGATTAAGCGCTGCCGTGACGCCTTCGACTTGTGCCAATGTGAGGATGGCTGTGACGTTGAGTTTCACGCCTTCCGCCGCGAGTTCTTTGATGAGCGGCAACGCGGATTCGCCGCGCGAGTTGGTGATGGGAATCTTGACGTAGACGTTTTTGCCCCAGCCGTTGATCTTCAAACCCTGGCGCTTCATCTCGGAAAATTCGTCGGAAAAAACTTCGAGCGAGAGCGGCTTGACCGTGATGGTCTGCAAGATGTCGCGCGCGAACGCCTCGAAATCCGTCAGACCGGCCTTGCGCATCAACGTGGGGTTCGTGGTCAGGCCTTGGATGAGCGGGTCGGCGTTCAGCTTGAGCATGCCGGCCTTGTCCGCGCCGTCGGCGTAAATTTTAACCGACAGGTCTTTGAGTGTGCGCTTCATAAAATTATTTTGAATGGGCGAGAATTATGTCCGCAGCCTCCGCGAGATTGCGAGCGGAAAAATCAGGTTTCTGCTTCAGTTGCTCAATGTAATTGCCCTCGATAAAAACCGTCCGGCAGCCCGCCGCGTGGCCGCAATCCACATCGCGCCAGCGGTCGCCCACCATCCAGCTTTGCGCGAGATCAATGCCCAGCGCCTTCGCCGCGTTGAGCAACATCCCCGGCTTCGGCTTGCGGCAATCGCAGTCCGACGCGCCGCGACCGGGATGAAAACAAATCTCAATGCGGTCGAGCGAAATGACTTTTTGCATCTCGGCGTTCATGGATTCCACCAACTCGCGTGGAACGATGCCACGTCCGACATCGGGCTGGTTGGTGGCGACGACCAGCAGAAAACCGGCGGCCTTCAATTTCTCGCACGCTTCAGGAACGCCGGGAAGAATTTCAAAATCGCCGAGGCTCATCGGCGGGAACGGCAGGCCATCGCGGGTGATCGCCCGATTGATGACCCCGTCGCGGTCAAGAAAAACAGCGCGCCTTAATTTTGTAGCAGCCGACGTGAGGAGGCTCTGACTGGTTTGAATCATCTTGGTTCGCGGAAAAAGTTTGAGCATCGTTACCTCGGCTGCTACGGAATTATTTCGTAGATTCCCACTTCGTCGCCGCGACTTTCAATTTCGGATGCGACACGAACAGATGCCAGATGACAGCCTGAAACGCTTCGCTATGCGGCGTG
>JAYVQV010000620.1:0-3304 GCA_043776855.1 Limisphaerales bacterium
AGTCCTGCTCATCGGCAAATGGTTTCATGTGAACTTCTGGGACATGAGCAACTGGTCGCGCGCCATGCTCGTGCCGCTCGCCATCATCAACCACTTCAAGCCCACGCATCCGGTCACGGTGACGCTCGACGAACTTTATCCCGACGGCTATCACGAACGCGATCTCGCCCTCGCGCCCGACCCGGACAAGATCACGCTCCGCAATTTTTTCCTCTGGCTCGACCGCCTGCACAAGCTCGCGGAATGGTTCGCCGAACACACCATCCATCCCTTCCGCAAAACCGCGTTGAAGAAATGCGAACAGTGGATGCTCGAACGCTTCGAGGGCAGCGACGGCCTCGCGGCGATTTTTCCCGCGATGCTCAATTCCGTCATCGCCTTGAAAGCCCTCGGCTACAAAGACGATCATCCGATTCTCAAGCGCGAGATGTTTGAGTTGAAACGTCTCCAGCACGAAGAAAAAGATTCCGTGCGCTGCGAGCCGTGTTTCTCGCCCGTGTGGGACACCGCCATCGTTTCCATCTGCCTGCGCGAATCCGGCGTTCCCGCCGAACATCCCAAACTCAAACGCGCCGCCGAGTGGTTGATGGAAAAAGAAATCCGTTTTCGCGGCGACTGGCATCACAAGAATCCCGTGGACGTGGAACCCAGCGGCTGGGTCTTTGAATACAACAACAAGTGGAACCCCGACGTGGACGACACCGCGATGGTGCTCCTCGCGCTCCGCCTCATCCCCACCGACAATCCGCAGAAGCGCGATGAATGTTTCAAACGCGGCATGAATTGGATGATGGCGTTCCAGTGCAAAGACGGCGGCTGGGCGGCGTTCGACAAAGACTGCACGAAAAACATTTTGGAGAAAGTCCCCTTCGCCGATCACAACGCCATGCTCGACCCCGAATGTGCCGACATCACCGCGCGCATTCTGGAACTGCTCGGCTACGAAAAGTGGGATTTGAAAAACCCGCAGATCCGCGAGGCGCTCGATTACGTCAAGGCGCAGCAGGAAACCGACGGCTCGTGGTATGGCCGCTGGGGCGTGAATTACATCTACGGAACGTGGCAGGTTTTGCGCGGCATGAAGGCGTTGAACTGGGACATGAACGAACTCTGGTTGCGACGCGGACGCGAATGGCTCGAAAGCGTTCAGCGCGAAGACGGCGGCTGGGGCGAACGCTGCAACACCTACGACGATCCCATCTACAAAGGCCAAGGCCCCAGCACCGCCTCGCAAACCGCGTGGGCCGTCATGGGCTTGTGCACTGCCGATGACTCGGAAAATCCCGCGCTCAAACGCGGCATCGAATACTTGTGCCGCACGCAAAACGCCGACGGCTCATGGACGGAGAATGAAACGACGGGCACCGGTTTTCCGAAAGTGTTCTATCTGAAATACGACATCTACCGCAACGCCTGGCCGCTCCTCGCGCTGGCGACTTACAAACAAATCTGCGAAAAGAAATCCGCCGGACTTCCGCGCGGGTGAACGTAGCGCAGGCGTCCCGCCTGCGTGGGCCAAGAAATCTCGGTGGGGCGAGACTCCGTCGAGTCCTGATTGTTCAGCCGCAAAAAAGCGCAGAAGGCGCAAAAAAATTCAGCAGAACATTTTGCGCCTTCTGCGCCTTTTTGCGGCAAATCATTTTTGCATGGTCTTGGCCGATGACAGCCACGAAATCAAAGCTCACCGCAATTTCAAGATTCACTTCCCATTGGCAAATGGATTCAACACGGTCAGGCTCGTCACCTGTTTGAAGTCTTCCACATTTCGCGTGACGAGCGGCAACTGATGCACCAGCGCCGTGGCCGCGATGATCGCATCCGCCAGTCCCATCTTGCGCTCCTGCCGCAAAGCGATGGCACGCGCCGCCACCACTTCATCCAGCGCCAGAATTTTCAGGCGGTCGAAAACGGTTTCGAGCCAGTGCTGCTCCAACTCGGAGAGCCGGTGAAAACCGAGCGTCTCAATCCGCGTCACGCTCGCCACCGCGAGATCGGTTCGATCCAGAATGATGTCCAGCGCGTCATGTTCGCCCGTCGCGCCATAGATCAGGATGTTGCTGTCCAGAAGCATCGGCTAGTCGCGACCCGCCAAGGGGCGCTCTTGGCGTTCCGCGCGTTGCCAAGCCACCGGGTCGGTGATGGATTTGAAAGCACCCAGCTTGCGTAATTCTTTCAACGCCTCCAGCGGTGTCCGCGCCTTGTCCGCGACCGCTGTTGGCGCGGCCTCCAGCGTGGCGGTGACTTTCAACCGCGACTGGCGCAGCTCCGCCGGCACGGGCAGATGCAACGTGCCGTCGGCGTCCGCCTCCAAGATGGCCGTGATGGTGCTCATGGCAGAAACTATACCGGCATTTGCGGATTTCGTAAAGCGGCGGCTGACGCGTTCAGTTTTCCCGCGAAGCCAATGCGCGGGTTAGCTGAACGGGTGGAAAGTATGTGGCAAAGCTCACACCCTGTTCATTCGCCGCCGTCGCCGAATACGCTCCGCTCGGCGCTGGAGTTTTCTCAGCGCGAGAATTGCCCTCTACCCACCAGTTGTGCCACCCCGCCGGGGAAACGTGGCTCACAAAATCATTTCCTCACATGGCGTAAAAATTTATCCTCCAAGTTTCATGAGCTTCCTCCACAAAAAAATTCTTCGTCCCCTGCTCTTCCGGCAGGATTCCGAACGCGCACACAACGCCGTCGTCCAACAACTCGCGGTTGTCAGCCGCGATGAATTTCTTCTCGGCTGCGTCGAAAAAATGTTCGGCGCTCCGGAATTGCCCACGGAAGTTTTTGGTCTGAATTTCCCCAACCCCGTCGGCCTCGCGGCGGGCATGGATAAACACGCCGCCGCCGTTCCCGGCTGGGCGGCGCTCGGCTTCGGCTTCACGGAACTCGGCGGCGTGACGTGGCACGCGCAGCCCGGCAATCCCAAGCCCCGGATGTTCCGCGCGATTGCGGATGAAGCGGTCATCAACCGCATGGGCTTCAACAATTCCGGCGCGGAAGCGGTGGCGAAAAAGTTGGCTGACTGGAAAGCATCCGGCAGTTGGCCGGCGCATCCCATCGGCATCAATCTCGGCAAATCCAAAATCACGCCGCTGGAAAAGGCGGCGGATGATTACGCGAATTCTTTCCGCGTGCTGCGCGACCTCGCCGACTTCTTCGTGGTGAACGTCAGTTCGCCGAACACGCCGAATCTCCGCCAGCTTCAAGACAAAGCGGCGCTGGATGAAATCTTGGCGGCGATTCAGGAAGTGCAGCGGCATGACGAGTGTTCCGTGACGAGTGAAAAGACCGGCGGCATCACAACGCCGTC
>JAYVQV010000621.1:0-3303 GCA_043776855.1 Limisphaerales bacterium
CGCGCGGAAATTGTTCTTCACTCGGAAGTCTCCCGCCCGCTCGAAAGCGGTGTCGCGGCTGCGCCTTGCCACCGCAGTCCATGACGCAACGGGTTTTACCGGACTTCAAAGGCAATTGGTATGAGCAGTGATGCGTGAAAAACGCACTGCCGTTTTCACGCATCACTCGTCACTGGTCACGCTTCCCTGCGCCTTGATGAGCGCCATGCGCCGTTCGTATTCGGCCTGGCTGACTTCGCGCGGAATCGCGTGGCAGATTTTTTCAAAGCCGGGAAAATTCCACAGGTTTGGAAATTCTTTACACTGCTGCGGCTTGACCGGCTGCACCGCGCAGCTTTCGCCCACCAGAAAAATGCAAGCGCCGTCCGGCTGTTCCTTCAGCGCCAGCCCGCCGCGATCCCAGCGCAGACGGGTGAACTGCTGGATGAAATCCGCTTCGCTCAAATTTTTGAACTGCGCCATCCGCGTGATTTCATCGTTGGACAAACGCACCTGCCCCGGCCGGCGGCAGCAGGCGGTGCAGCGCTGACACTCGAGAAAGATCGGCATGGCTGATTTATTTCGGCGCGGCTTGAACCAAAATATTCCACTTCGGGCGCTCCCAGCTTTGACGGAATTGCGCCACGTCCGATTCAAACGCCTTGCCCGCGCGTTCGTTGCCGTCGAGGAAGCTGATGAATTCAAACTGCGCGTTCGTGGTGCCGCATTGTTCGTTGAACTGGCGCGCGATGAGGTTCGCGGGCAGCAACTGGCGGCCAAGCATTTCCGTCAGCGGCAGATGCAGGCCGCGCATTTCTTTCGACGGCTCGTAGGATTTGAAAACGAGTTCGGTGCAGACGAGTTCGGAATCCGTGGCGAAATCAAAATTAAAATCGTAGGGCCGGCCGGCGTAGTGAAACGCGCGCAAGATGGCCTCGGCCTTTTCCGTCTTGGGCAGCAATGGACGCAGCACCACGACCGCATCCGCGTCCGCGCAATGCTCCAGCGCGGTGAAGGAAACACCCTCGCTCATCGCTTCGATGACGCGCGTGGAGTGTTCGTGCGGCTGCGGCTTGAGGCTCTCGGCGTAATTCGTGGCGGAACGTGACTGGAGCAGTTGTTCAAAATCACCGCTGCTGCCGCCCTGCGTTTTTAACCAGTCCATCACGCTGCCATCGGAAAAATATTTCCGCCGTTCCTCCGGCGTGCCGATGTAGAGCGCGGCGTGCGGCCAGAATCCCGGCAGGCCGATGTTGGACAAAAACCATTCGCGCCGCACCAGCAGCACGTCGCCGGGAAGAAGTTTTTTCTGCAACGCCGCGATCTGCGCGCTGGAAATCAGCGAGTAATCCTGCCGCAGAACTTTCGTGTCACCCATCCATTCCGAAACACCGGCCTGCACCGGAAACCACGCGGAGCTGCCGGCGGATTTCAAAATGTTCAGCGCGTTCTTCGCCGTGAGCAGTTCGCTTTGGCCGTGGCTCATTTTCAAAATGGCATCCGCATCCGCGTCCATCGTGGCCTGCAACTCACGCGGCGCGGACTCGCGCATCGTCTCGAACAGCGCGGCCTGTGCGCCGAATAGCGAGGCCGTGGCGGCGTTGAGGTAGCGGAATTTTAATTTGGCGTAGGTGTCGGCGGGCAGGCCAAGCTCCGGCACCGGCTCGTTCAGGATCGTGTCGAGAAAAGGATTCCGCTCCGCCAGCGCGACGAACTCAAGGCTGAAACGATACTTCGCGAGGAACGCCGCGTAGCCGACGGCGAAAGATTTTCCACGGCGCTCGCCGGACAGCAGGAGCCAATCATCTTGCGCGGCATCGAGCGCATCGAGCGCGAGCAGATAATCGAGGTGGCTTTTCCACGCCGACCAGAAAATTTCTTTTTCCTCGCGGCGCGGCAGGCGCGCTTTGTCGGACTCAACGACGGGAAAAAGATTCGTCTGCAAGGCGGCGAACGCGGTGGCGTTGGACAAGCCCGCGCGATAGACGACCACCATTTTCAAATCGCCAGCGATGCGTTCGGTCTGCGCGGCGCGATTGAGTTTGTGCAGCGGAATGGTTTTGGCCTGGGCCGGTGTGCCGATGAAAACCAGCAACGCCATCGTCAGAAAGATTCGCATGGCCGCAGTTTGCCTGCTCACGGCTTTGAAGAAAACTTTTCTTGGAATAATTTTGCAGATCAGGTGGTGTTTTTCGCGCTGCGAAAAACCCGTTGCCGAGCGTAGCGTCAGGCGATGGAACCACGCGTTTGTCGCGCCGCGACAAATTTTGTCCCGCATGCGGGACAGTTTTCTCCCTCTCCCCTCGGAGGGGAGAGGGCCGGGGTGAGGGGTGGCATCACGAAGGACGCACTCGCATTTTTTAGAACCGTTGGCAATTCGTTCCACCCCTCATCCTCAATCCTTCTCCCCTCCGAGGGGAGAAGGAGGCCGGAGCCGTCGCCTGACTCCCGCAGTCGCGGGATCGGCGACGGGCTGGCTCGCAGCGCGAGCCAGCCCACCACTAAATTATCGGCGGCGTTTTTGAAAACGATTGGAGCCGCTGGATTTGATGAGCGGACGTTGCGCGGTGGAAAATTTTGAGCCGGAAGTTTGGAGCATCGCTGGCCTGCTCGCTGCCGCTGGCCGCGCATCTTGCCGTTGCGGTTTGGCGGAACGTGACTCTTCCGGGCGCGAATTTTTCCAGTGCGATGGCTGCTGACGTTTTTGTTCCGGCGGTGCTGATTGTGAGCGTGAAGAAAATTGTCGCCGCTCATTCGGACGTTGCGCAGCGGCGCGATTTGACTGCGGGCGCGGGTCGTAGACGCGGGCCACTTTCTCGGCGCGCTTTTCCACGGCCAGACGGAAATCCACCTGCTTCTTGACCGAATCCACCTTGGCGACTTGCACCGTCAACGTGTCGCCCAGCTTAATGACGCGGCGCGTGCGGCGACCCACGAGATTACGGCGACCTTCATCGAACACATAAAAGTCATCCTCAATCGTGGACAACGGCACGAGGCCGCTCATCGCGAGACCGGTCACGTCCACGAAGAAACCAAAGTTGCGAACGTCGGTGACGAGCGCGGGATATTTAATCGGCTCGCCGGATTCCAACTGCGCGCGGAGGAACGCAAAAAGTTTTACGTCCTTGCTGTCGCGCTCGGCGTCGGCGGAATTTCTTTCCGTGATGGAAATGTGTTCGGCGATTTCCTTCAGCGCGTTTGCCTTCACTGGCTGCTTGTCGAACAGCGCGCGATGCACCACGAGGTCGGCGTAGCGACGGATAGGCGAGGTGAAGTGCGTGTATTTTTTCTTGGCAAGTCCGTAGTGACCGAGCGGCTCGA
>JAYVQV010000622.1:0-13011 GCA_043776855.1 Limisphaerales bacterium
GCTGAACTCCGCGTTCTCCTGCGTGGTGGTGGATTTATTTTCGACTTCAATCGCTTTGGCCGGAACCCCGTTGGCAATCAGGATTTGCCGGTAGATTTCGTCATCGCCCTCGCCGGAAATCAGGATGCGCGGCGCGGCGTGCGCCTTGAACAACTCCGCCGCCCGCACCGGCCGCTCCACGCCGCCACCGAGAATCACGATGACCTCCGCCGAAACATTTTTCCCGCTGTCCACGCAGAGAAATTTTTCGGGATAGATCAAAGCAAAAACGGCAACCACCGCCACCAGCAAGGCGAGCACGATTGCCACTTTGAAAATTTTCTTAATCAGCCACCACACGCTGCCAGCCTAGAGCGGACCAAAATTCGCGCAAGCACGATTCACAGAAGCCAGGGTTTTAATGCTCGATGCAACCGGCTCAG
Organism: Limisphaerales bacterium; assembly: GCA_043776855.1. Taxonomy (GTDB): domain Bacteria; phylum Verrucomicrobiota; class Verrucomicrobiia; order Limisphaerales; family UBA11358; genus UBA11358. The sequence goes on from JAYVQV010000622.1 coordinate 423, forward strand.
CGGCTGTGCTTCCGTGTCCTTGTGCCGAACGCCGCCCAAAAATCTCTCCACCATTTGTATTCGAGGAATTTTGATTTAACGTCCTCCCTCATCCCGGCCTTCTCCCCAAGGAGAAGGAGAATCGTTCGCCGCGTCTTTGGAAAAACCTGCGACTGCATTGGCTGGAGGTCAATCGAGAAAACGAAAACGTGCGCTGGCTGTCCCCTCTCCCGGGGGGAGAGGGTCAGGGTGAGGGCGAGCGTAAAACAAAATCAAATTTCCCGTTCACGCGTAGAGCGGGCCGAAGTTTTTGCACGCGCGATAATCCGCGCCTTCCAAGTCCGCCGTGCCGAACGCCGCCCAACTGCTCGGACGGAAAACTTTTTCCGCCGCCACATTGTGCATATAGACCGGGATGCGCAGCATGGACGCCAGCGAAATCAAATCCGCGCCGATGTGGCCGTAGCTGATCGCGCCGTGGTTCGCGCCCCAGTTGTTCATCACGGAATAGACATCGCGGAACGCGCCCTGCCCCGTCAGCTTCGGCGCAAACCACGTCGTCGGCCACGTTGGGTTCGTGCGTTGGTCGAGTGCGTCGTGGACTTTTTTCGGCAAATCCACGGTGTAGCCTTCGGCGATTTGCAACGCCGCGCCGAGACCTTTCACCAAATTCAAACGGCACATCGTCACCGGCATTCCGCCGCGCGTGAGGAAGCGCGTGCTCCAGCCGCCGCCGGGAAAATATTCCGTGATGCTCGGATGCCACGTCGTCGCGCCGAGGCATTTCTGCACTTCGCCTTTGGAAATTTCCCAGAACGGTTTCATCGCCGGTTTACCGTTGAGCGATTGTTGTCCCGTGCCATCGAGCGTGGCCGGGCCGGAGTTGATGAGATGCAAAATACCATTCGCCGCCGCGCCTTCGAGCGTGTAACCGGAAACACGCTTCACGGAATCGGGACTCCAATACGTCCGCACGTCCGCGAAAATCTGCGCGGTGTTCGTGAGCAGATTTCCGAACAGCATCGAAGCGCCGTTGAGACAATCGTTTTCCGTCGCGACGATGTAAGGCGCGCGAATTCCATTCCAATCAAACGACGTGTTCAAAATCGCTTCGAGGAAATCACCGTTCGGCTGGTAATCCGTCCACTGGCGCTGACCTTGAAAACCGGATGCGATGGCGTTGTGGCCTTGCGCTTCCTCGCCGAAACCCATCTTCGCCAGCGCGGGATTGCCCACCATGAGGTCGCGCGCGATGAGCGACATCTTGACGGAAGTTTCCCATTCGCGATTGAGTTGTTTGCGCGAGCGTTTGGTTTTGGGTGAGTTGTAATCTTTGCCCTCGGGACAATTTTCCTTCACCCACGCGAGCGCTTTTTTGTATTCAGCCTGGTCAAAAATTCCTTTGTCCATGCGGCGCAGAAATTCCGTCATATCAATCGTCTCGACGCGCATCCCCAAATAATCTTCAAAGAACGGCTGATCCACGATGGAACCGGCGATACCCATCGAGACGCCGCCCATGCCGAGATAGGATTTGCCGCGCATCAACGCGACCGCGAGACCGGCGCGGGCGAAGCGGAGAATTTTTTCCGTCACGTCGGCGGGAATGGATTTGTCACCGCCGTCCTGCACATCGCGACCGTAAATGCTGAACGCGGGAATTCCTTTCTGCGTGTGGCCGGCCAGCACCGCCGCGAGATAAACTGCGCCGGGACGTTCGGTGCCATTGAAACCCCACACCGCTTTCGGCAGCGGCGTCATGTCCATCGTTTCGCTGCCGTAGCACCAGCAAGGCGTGACGGTGAGCGACACGCCGACATTTTCGCGCGCGAATTTTTCCGCGCACGCCGCCGCCTCGGCCACGCCGCCGATGCAAGTGTCCGTGATGACGCACTCGATGCGTTTTCCGTTCGGATAAAAAAGATTTTCGGAAATCAATTTCGCGGCGGCCTTCGCCATGTCCATCGTCTGTTTTTCGAGCGACTCGCGCACGCCGCCGAGGCGGCCGTCAATCGTCGGGCGGATGCCAATTTTGGGAAGGGAACCGTTGAAGACAGAAAGTTTATTCATAGTGGTAAATTGTTTTGAACCGCAAGCGTTGAAGTTAATTTTTTTACGCAAGGCATGGCAAGCCAATCCGCGTGCGACTTTTGTTCTACTTCGATTCCAACTGCAACCCCACGCGGAACCCCGCCTCCGGCAGCGCGGCCACGGGCAGCGCGTGCTGCCGCGTCGTCAGGTTCAGCGCCGACGGGGTGGACTGGTTCCACGCGCCGCCGCGCAAAACTTTTTCGTCGGTCGTGCGGTTGAAATTAGAATCGCACCACTCGGCAACGTTGCCGCTCATGTCGAACAGGCCAAATTCATTCGCGGTAAAACTTCCCACCGGCGCGCGGCGCGGCCAGGCGTCGCGACTGCGCAGTTGGGAAGGCAGGCCGACATCCACGGTTTCCGCGCCCGCAAAGTTCGCGGGAATTCCGCTCACGGGCGGCGGCCAAGTGCGACCCCAGGCGTAGTAGGCGCGGCGGTCGCGCATCGCGAGGGCGCGGTCTTCCGGCGTGCCGCCCGGTTCCTCCGGCAAACCGGCGGCGAGACTCCACTCAACATCGTTTGGCAGCCGGTAAAAATCATTTGTGCCGATGATTCCGCTCGCGCGTTCGCGCTGCGTGAGCCACGCGCAAAATTCTTGCGCGGCGGGAAAGTCCACGAAGTTCACCGGGCAATTCGAGCCGGGATTACCAGCGGGATGACGCCAGCGCGCGTCGCTGCGCGAAATCAGCGGCGAAGCCTGCGCGGCGAACGGCTCAAAATCCTGCCGCCGCGTTTCCCAGACGCTGAACAACAGATTCGACGAACCAGCGGGAACAAATTTTTGGCCGAGTGAATTCACCCACGGCTGCGAGCGGCTGGCATGGATGGAAAATTTGTTTTCCACCGTCGGCGCAACAGCGGCGGGCGCAGGATGGGAATTTTTTACGAATGAAAAAATCGCCGCGACCAGCAGCAGCCCGGCGACGACGAGCAGAAAGTTTTTCCGCGCCGGACGGTCGAGCAAGGCGCGCTCAAATTCTGCGAGCAACGTCGCCGCATCCGGCGGACGCGCTGCCGGGTCTTCCGCCAGACAGCGCGCGATGAGCGTGTCCACGGCGGCGGGAACGCCCGCGACGCGCGACGCGGGAACGTAGTTACCAATCGGCACACGGCCCGTGAACATTTCATGCAGCAGCACGCCGAGCGAAAAAATATCCGCGCGCTCGTCTGTGCCCGCCACGCCGCGCCGGGCTTCCGGCGCGAGATAATACGGCGTGCCGAAAACATCGCCGCCCGTGAGGCTGAACGCGGGCGTGCCGTCCGCCGCCAGCAGCCGCGCGAGCGAAAAGTCGGCCAGGCGGATGTGGCCGTCGCCAGCGAGCAGCACGTTCGCGGGCTTGAGATCGCGGTGCAAAATTCCGGCGCGATGCGCGGCGTGAACGGCGCTGACAATTTCGCGGAAAAATTTTGCAACGTCAGCGGCGGGCAACGGGCCGGCTGCAAGTTTTTGCGCGAGGCTGCCGCCGACGGCGAGTTCGGTGACGAGAAAAAATCGGCCATCAGCCAGCGTGCCGGATTCGATCACGCGCAGGACGTTCGGATGTTCCAGCGTGGTCAGCGCGGCAGCTTCGCGCGCGAGCCGCTCGGTGAGCGCGGGCTTTTGCGCGGTGGCGGCCACGGCGATTTTCACCGCGACTTCCGCGCCGTCGGCGAGCCGATGCGCACGGAAAACTTCGCCCATGCCGCCGCGACCCAGCAGTTCGCCGAGTTCGTAGCCGGGTAAAATTTTATTTCCAGATGGGGCAGCTTTGGCAACACGATTGGCTGGAGCGCCGAGCACCGGCTCGGCAAGTTGCCAATCATCGGGCCGAGCCGAGGCGGTGCTCGGCGCTCCACCCGCATCATCGCCACCAAGCAATGCGGCCATGTTTTTAGCGACGCACGCGGGGCAAAGCCCGTCCACGAGCGGCAGCGTTGCGCCGCAGTCGGGACAGCGTTGGGATGAATCGGCAGGCATTGTCAAAATTCAGGGAAACTTCTTGGACTGCGGCGGGAAGCACAGCGCCACGCCGCTTTTGGCGAGGGCGTTGAATTTGTCGGATACGCTTCGTCCCTCGAAAGCGGTGTCGCCGCTACCGCTCTGCCACCGCACTCCATGACGCCGCCTTCAGTTCGGAAGGTTTTTTGCGACCCGGTGAATTTGAAAAATAGATTACTCATGCGCGTCGGCTCCAGCGTGGGCGAGGAGTTTGAGGAGGTGCAGCAGTTCCGCCTGCACCTCGCGCGGGTCGGCCACGGTGTCGGCGACTTCCGCGCGCAACAGATCCGCAAAACGTCGCCGCGCGCGGTGCTGCTCCACGGCGAGCGCGTTGGGCGTGAAGCCAAGTTGCGCGGCCTGCTCGTCGGAAAGTTTTTTGCCGGTGCTGAACAGCGTTGGCTTGAGCGCGCTGAATAATTCCTGCCGCCCGCGCTGCGAATAATTTTCGCGCAGCTTCGTCAGCGCGCGTTCGAGCAGGGTCAGCGCCCATTCGCGGTCGTAGTTCGCGGCGGCGGTTTCATCCGTGGCGGCGGCTGGCTCAATCGGCAGTTCGTCCAAGCTTTGCGGCGCGATTCCACCACCGCGCTGGAGCGCGGCGCGGTGGCGACGCCATTGGAGGAAATGATTGCGGACGGAAATTTTCAGCAACGCGCGCAGGCGTCCGAGTTCGGGATGGGCATGATGGAATCCCTCGCGCCGCAGAAAGCCGGTGAAAAAATCCTGCGCGACATCGGCGGCGTCCTGCCCGGCCCCGAGCGCGGTGAGATAATTCACCACGGGCCGCCAGTAAGTCTGGCAAAGCTCGTCCAGGGCGGCGCTGGCGGCGGCCTCGCCACTTTTGCGGGCGCGAACGACGCGGCTCCAGCGCGTGACGGGAAAAATTCCCGCCGCGTCCCCGGCTGGTGCGATGGCGTCCGCTGGATTCATGCGCGGTGAGAATAATGATTTGGGGGTGGAAAGAAAAATGTTCTTCGTGGTGGCGTCAGGCATCCGTGCCTGACGTAGAGGGCGGCTTCCAGCCGCCCGGAAAGAACGATGGCAAGCACGGCGATGCTGGAAATTTTTCAATGCGCCCGGCATTGCGTGAGGTTTTTTCCGCCGGGCTGGAAGCCCGGCTCTACGTCAGGCACGGATGCCTGACGCTACGAAAAAAAATCTTTCGTCCGGCTGTAATCTCGACCGCCAGACCGGATACAGGTAGTTAGCAAACTATGAAGACGCATTTGAAAACCCTGGTGTTGGCGGTGGTTTTGGCCGGACTGGCGCTTGCTGCCCGCGCGGCGACCAATGCGCCCGCGATTTATTTCATCATCGCCGTTCACAGCGAGGAGCCGAGCATTGCGCTGAACACGCCGAACTTCAGCACGGCGGCGGTGACGAATTACGAGGCGTGGCGGCAAGCAATTTTGTGGTTCGCCAACGCCTGCACCAACCGCAGCCTGACCTGGGATTTTCAGCCGGACTGGAATTTTCTGGAGGGCATCAAAAAATACGAGACGACCAACGGCAGCGCGTTCACTACAAATTATTGGATCAACGGGAAAAACACGTTGCGCCATCTGCGCGAAGATTTCGGCGTGGAACTGGATCCGCACTCGCACGAAAATTCCGGCTACAACTACGCGGACATCGCCTATCTCGACGAACTCATCAGCGGCACGCCACCCGCCAGCGTGGCCGGCGGACACATCTACACCGGCACGAATTATCAGGACTGGCCGAAATTCATCCGCACCACCAACGGACTCGCGAGCACGAAGTATCCGGGCTACAACTGGCGTCCGCACCTGCTCATGGGCGGCGGCACGGCGAGTCACACTGCCGACCCGCACGCGGCGGGCTTGTGGCGTCCGGCCTCCACGAACGCCTATCTCACAGATGATCCAAACGGCGCGATTGCCGCAGTCGGAAACTGGGAACAGGATCTGCACGAGACCGAGCGGCTCGTCGGGATGCTCGAAGACGGCACGCTGGCGCACAGCAATAAACTGTGGACACTCGGCATGGTCTTCAATCACCGCGATATGTTCGGCGACAACACGAATAAAATTCTCGCGCAGCTCGACACCATCCGGCGTTGGCGTGACAACGGGCGTTTCACCGTGACGAATTTTGAACCGGCTTATCGCGCGTGGACCAACCCGCCGTTCAATGGCAATTCCAGTTTGTATCTGCGGCCCGATGACAACCTCACATTCTCATTGAACTGGCAGGACTTCGCGTATCCGTCAAATAGCATTGCGGAATTACGCACGCTGCTGAACTGGCACGAGGCGCAGCGCGTGCCGGTGGATGTTTTCCTGACGACGTGGCAGACGGATATTTTGCAGACGAACGCGCCGGAAATTTTGGGCCGGCTGCAAAGTTCCGCGTGGGCCAGCCCCGGCTACCACGTCCGCCCGCCAAAACCTTACGCGACGGATTTTGCGTGGACGAACGTGACTTACGCGACCATCACGAACTACGAGTCGCACGGCCTTGATCTTTCCAACGGCCTGCCGACGACGGCGAGTGGCGGTTACGACAAGCTCACGACGCTGATGGGATTTGCGCCGCCGATTGTCGGGCCGAACGCGGCGACGAATACGGGCGTGTCCGCGAACGTCTTCAAATTTTTCACGAACGCTGGCGTGGGATTGTTTGTCGAGCATCGCGACGTCGCGGTGAACCTCGGCGACAAACGGAACGGCACTTATCTGCGCCCGGAAAGCTGGGACTGGAAGTTGATCGAGTTTTTCAAAGGCTCGAACAGCGTGGACACGATTGACGAGGCGTTCACCAACGCGCACGCGAGTTCCGGCGGCAGCGCGCCGTGGTTCGTGGGCGTGAAGCTGCACGACAACGACCTCATTGCCACGCAGTCGGCCTGGGAGTTCGTCTATAATTCTCCGAGCCGTTCCAAGACCAACTGGCTGACGGCACCATGGGACTGGACAGCCAAAGCGGGGCAATTGACCACTTCGGAAATCACCAATCGCCGCGCGGTCTATACAAACATCGTCACCGAAGCCGCCACGCGCCGCACCCGCCTGAACCTCATGGACGCGCGCGACATCTTGAGCCTGCTCGCCATTGAACGCCCGCGCGCCGTGGCGTTGTCCGTCACGGAAATTTCCGAGACGACCACGGCGGGCGGACTCGTCGCGGAGATCAGCGGCGGCGGCAGTTCGTCCGGCGTGATGTGTGATTACTCGTTCGTCGCGGGCGATGGCGATACGAACAACGCGGACTTCATCATCACGAGCAACAAACTTTTCGCCGCGCACATCCTCGACTACGAAACCAGTCGCGTGAAACATCTGCGCGTCCACTGGAGCGACGGCGGCGGCTACGCCGGCGACCGCGCGCTCACGCTCGTCCTCGCCAACCGCACGGACGATGACGACGACGGCGACGGCTACACCGAGGCGCAGGAAAATATTTTGGGAACGAATCCGCTCGATGCGAATTCAACGCTGCGCGTCACCACCAGCACCGCGACGAACCGGCTCGCCATCAACTTCACCTGCGTGACAAACCGGAATTATTTCATCGAGCAGTCCACGAACCTCACGAGCTGGACGACGCTGAATTCCAACGCCATTGTTCCGCTGACGAGCGCGACAAATTATTTCGTGAACATGACCAACGCCGCGCAATTCTTCCGGCTGCGCATCGTCTCGCCGTGAACTCCGGCCTGGGGTGGAACCGGCTTCCAGCCGGTTGAATTTGGCTTCCAGCCAAATTCCGTTCGTGGCGGGAATCGTCAGCCGTCGTCCACGTTCATGCGGGGCGTGTCCGCTCCGACGGTTTCCGGCAGGATGCCGGAAACAACCGGCTGGAAGCCGGTTCCACCCCAAACCCAATAATTTTACTTCGGATTTCGGGTTTAATTCTCACGCTGGCATCGGCCGCGCAGGTTTGTTAGCTTCAACGCGCGATGAATTTTTTTGCGCGCACTTGGATCAGTGAATGGCTCACGGGGCTGGGCCGCATCGCCCTGCTTTCGCGCGAAGCCATCGCGTCGTGCCTCACCTTCAAATTTTCGCGGCGCGACTTGCTCTATCAGATTTATTTCATCGGCGTCAAATCGCAGTCCGTCGTGCTCGTCACCGGCGCGTTCACCGGCATGGTGCTCGCGGCGCAGACTTATTTTCAATTTCACAAAATCAAGATGGACACCGCCACGCTCGCGGTCGTGAGCGTTTCCATGTGCAGCGAACTCGGCCCGGTGCTGACGGCGCTCATGGTCGCGGGGCGCGTCGGCGCCGCCATCGCGGCGGAAATCGGCACGATGCGCGTGACGGAACAGATTGACGCGCTGCGCACGCTCGCCACGCATCCGGTGGATTACCTCGTCGTGCCACGGCTCATTGCGGCGAACGTCGCGCTGCCGTTGCTCGCGCTGGAATCCATGAGCATCGGCATCGCGGCGAGCTACGGAGTGGGCGTCGGCCTGCTCGGCATAGACCCGGCTTACGCGTGGTATAATATGCTGAAATATTCCCACAACGCGGACGTGGCCATCGGCCTCTTCAAATCCGTGATTTATGGCGGCATCATCGCGCTCATCGGCTGCTACAAGGGATTATCCTGCGGCGCCGGCGCGGAAGGCGTGGGACGCGCGACCACGGAAGCGGTGGTCTATGCGTCCATCACCATTCTCATCACGAACTTTTTCCTGACGCTCGCGCTGGAACAACTCTGCGTCATCCTCGGCCTATGATTGAGACGCGCGAATTAAAAAAACGCTTCGGCCCGCAGCCGATTCTCGATGGCGTGACCTTGCAGATTGAAAGCGGCGAATCCGCCGTCATCATCGGACGCAGCGGCGGCGGCAAGAGCGTGCTGCTGAAACATCTCATCGGCCTGCTGCAACCGGACAGCGGCGAAGTGCTCGTGGACGGCGAAAATATTTCGCGCATGGACGAACGGCAGTTGCTCCGTGTGCGGGAAAAATTTGGAATGGTCTTCCAAGGCGCGGCGCTGTTCGATTCAATGACCGTGGCGGAGAACGTGGCGTTTCCCTTGCAGCGCAAAGGGAATCTGACCGCGGGCGAAATCGCCATGCGCGTGGCGAAGGCGCTGGAAGTCGTGGACCTGCCCGGCACGGAAAAAAAGAAACCGGCGGAACTTTCCGGCGGCATGAGGAAACGCGTCGGCCTGGCGCGCGCGATTATTTACGAGCCGCAGATTATTTTATACGACGAGCCGACGACCGGCCTCGACCCGATTGTTTCGGACAGCATTGACAAATTAATCATCCGCGTGCGCGACCACTTGAAAGTCACCAGCGTCGTCGTCACGCACGACATGAGGAGCGCGCGGCGCGTGGGCAACCATGTGATGCTGCTGCACGAGAAAAAAATGTATGCGCACGGCACGCCGGAGGAAATCTTCGCCTCGCAAGACCCAATCGTGCGGCAGTTCATTGACGGCGTGGCGGACGCCTAGAGCCGTTTCAATAAAACTGTAGCCCCGGTTGATCTTTCCGGCGGACGAATTTGGGAAAACTTTTTGCAACCGGGGAGAAATTTTTTAACCAGCGAAGATTTTTTCATCACCATCTTCAATCCGCACTCCCGCCGGGAGTTTTTACACAGGCTTGTGATGTGTTAGGCGGCTGCATAGCTACGAATTCTGGCCCAAATCAAAATAAAACCTGCAATAAATAAACTGGCCATGAAAAGTAATGCCAGTCCAAACAACAAATAGTCTATTCCACCGGGTGGCTTCTCGACCTGGTCTCGCACCTGCGATGCAAAATCCGCCGTTCCAAAAAGAAGAAATGCACCGATAACCGCAACAAGTGGCAACAAGCATCCTAAACCAGTAAGCAACCAGCCGACTCTCGGCCGCTCACGCTGAATCCGTTGAACTGTCGTGATGAGAATCATAAACGCTCGTTGCCGTCTAACGACTAAAGCTCAGCGCGAGGCTGTGTGAAAAGTGATTCATCGTGATGAAACTTCTATGGTGCGGGTGCGTCTGTGGCAAGCATGAAACATCGGGCGGGACTGAACCGTGGGCAGACGCTGCTGTTCCCGGAGCGGCTGGAGAATTACCTCGCGGCGGAAAACCTGGTGCGGTTTCTGGATGCGTTCGTGGGGTCGCTCAATCGGTTGGCGCGGCGGTCTTGCTTCGGCGGCGTTGCGGCGCAGGACGCTGGCGGGGAAATTATTTTGAACCCTTCAAGCGGCGCATGGCTTGAAAATCTTTCGGGTCGGCTTTGGGGAAAAGTTTCAGGCCGTGGCAGAGGGCGAGGGCGCGCGGCCCGCTGGCCCGGTCAAAGGATGCGAACGTTTCCGCGCCCACGGACAACGCCCAGCCGACGTGCAGCGTGTCGGCGGAGTCCACGGCGAGCCGGGACTTGAAGTGCCGGGCAATTTTGAGCGACTGCAAAATGGCGGCGTCCCAGCCGCCCTGCAAACGGTTCAAAAATTGTTTGCTGATGGCTTCAAGGTGTTCCTCCCCATCGTCGCCGGCCAACTGGCAAAGCATTTTGCGGGCTTCGTAGTCCGCCAGCGGCGAGACGTAGAACGGCCCCTTGCTGGCGCGCAGCAGGCGGTGCATCTGCTGGGTGCGCTCGCCTTGGTTGCTGGCAACGGCGATGAGGGCGTTGGCGTCGAGGTAAATCACAGCTCGGAGGAGCGGTTAATTTCGAGCGGCACGACCGGGCGGGCTTTCAATTTTTTGAAGTGCGCCGCAAGGTCAAACCCGGATGTTTTGCCGGGCGGCAAAACGATGGCCTCAATCCGCCCGTGGTTTTCGACGGTAAATGTCTTGCCCGCCGCCAACCCGGCGGAAATGTTTTTCCATTCGTGGCGCACTTGCGTGCTGGTGATGCGTTCGGTGACTGGCATGGTTTGAAAATAATATAATTTTTGAGGGCGTCAACCGACATTTCTTGACGGCAGCAGCTCATTTTGCGGCGCGCGGCATTGATGCCGCTTCACCTTTGCTTGCAAGGTGGGCGTGGAAGTGGGCTAAAGCCAGCGCTCCAAAAACAAATTAAACCACTACCCGGTTATGACCTTCGCACCTTGCAAGATTTGCCCGATCACAAGGACGTGCCGACGACGCAGATTTACTCGCACGTCAGGCAGAAGCCGGGCATCGGAGTGCGGAGTCCGCTGGATGCTTGAAAAACTTTTTTCTTGGACGGAGCAAAGGACTGTCCCACTCTTTTGCGCGTGGAACTTACCGCCGCAGAAATCCGCCACGCCGTCCGCGCCGCCCTTGCCGAAGACCTCGGCAGCGGCGATGTGACCACGCTCGCCACTGTTCCCGTGAACGCGAAGTCCATCGCACTGATGAACGCCCGCGAGCCGCTCACCGTCGCCGGTCTGGCGTTCGCTGAAATCGCTTTCCGCGAACTGTCGCCCCAAATCCAGATCAAGAAATTTGCCCGCGATGGGCAGTGCGTGAAAGCCGGTGCGCCGCTTTTGAAAATTTCCGGTTCCAGCCGCGCGCTCTTGAGCGCGGAGCGCGTGGCGCTGAATTTTGTGCAACGCCTTTCCGGTGTCGCCACGGCGACGGCGGAGTTTTCAAATCTGGTGCGCGGCACACGCGCGCGGATTCTCGACACGCGCAAGACCACGCCCGGTTGGCGACGGTTTGAGAAATACGCTGTGGCCTGCGGCGGTGGAAAGAATCATCGCATCGGCTTGTTCGACCTGGTGCTCATCAAGGACAATCACCTCGTCGCGTTGCAAAATGAAAAGCCGAACGCCATCGCCGCCGCCGTCGCGCGGGCGCGCGAAAAATTTCCCAAGTTGAAAGTCGAGGTCGAGGCCGACACGCTCGCGCAAGTCGCGCAAGCCGCCGCTGCGGGTGCGGACATCATCCTGCTCGACAACATGACGCCCGCGCAGTTGCGAGCGGCGGTGAAAATCATCCGTGGCCGCGCGCAGACCGAGGCGAGCGGCGGGGTGAATCTGAAGACGGTGCGCGGCATCGCGCAGACGGGCGTGGATTTTATTTCGGTGGGCGCCATCACACACTCGGCGCGGGCGGTGGATATTGGGTTGGATTTTCTGACATGATTTATTTCAACCACAGATGCACACAGATGCACACAGATAAGAAAACAAAACGCGGAGACGCAGAGAACGCGGAGGAACGCAGAGGAGAAACTTATCTTTGCGGCACTCTGCGTTCGCTGCGTCTCGGCGTTTATTTTCTGTCCCGGTGCTCCTGCACGGGTTTTCATCTGCGTCCATCTGTGTCCATCTGTGGTTAAAAAAATTGTGACGACGGACGCAAAAATTCTTTCCGCTTTGCGCGCGAATCCTGACGGGGTTTCCGGCGCGCAACTGGCGGAGCAACTGGCCATCAGCCGCGCGGCGATCTGGGCGCGGATGGATGACTTGCGCAAGGTTGGCTACGACATTGAAGCCGGGCCGCACTTCGGCTACAAGCTGGTGAACTGGCCGGACGCGTTGCACGCGGCGGATTTGCTGGCAAGACTTTCGTTGGTGAAGGGAGATTCGGTTGAGAGCAAATCAAACGGGGGGAATATTAGGGCTCGACGGAGTCTCGCCCCACCGAAAATTATTGGCC
>JAYVQV010000623.1:0-3293 GCA_043776855.1 Limisphaerales bacterium
ATGTGAGTGGCGTTTTAACCAGCCCAATCCCAAAACCCAGTTGCGCCAGTTAAATCAATGGGTTCAGAAACTTTTAACCTAGTTATCTAGGACAGCCCCGAAATTTATTCGTAGCAGCCGACGTAAGGAGGCTCAAATTAAAAAAGCGGAAAGCGGGAAAGCGGGAAAGCGGAAACAGTTATCCCAACTACAGATAAAATTCGGTAAAATCCACGGTGACCATTGGTTGAAGGTGCTGGTCAGCCGGTGCGCGTCTTGGACTGCGGCGGGAATCCCGATTCATCGGGACACGCCGCTTTCGCACGCGCGGAGCGGCCCGCGAGCTTTCGGACGCTGGCCGCCCGCTCGAAAGCGGTGTCGCGGCTGCGCCTTGCCACCGCAGTCCAAGACGCAACGGGTTTTACCGGCCTTCAAAGACAATTGGTATTAGAGCCTCCTCACGTCGGCTGCTACGGATCAGATGCCCAAACTTGCCAGCGTGTTGCTGATGCCGTTGACGGCTTGCACCAGTTTGGGATGCGATTGCTCAAAGCCTTCTACCGATGTGCGGAGTTCTTCGACAGAATTCTTTAGTGGTGTGAGATTTTGTTTTTCGCGCTCGGTGATTTCCGTTTTCAACCGGGCGAGCAGTTGGAACAACTCGCGCTGGTTTGCCTCACTGATTCCGGCGCTGCGGATTTTGGATTCCAATTCGTTGATGGTTTTGTCGGTCATGTAGGAAACTTAACCCCGGTGGAAATTTCGGCAAGGGCAGAAACTGATTTGGCTCGACGGAGTCTCACCCCACAGAAATTTAACAACGATTCACCAGCGTCCCACGCGCGGCAGGATCGGTTGCACGGTTTCCCAGATGTCGGCACAGACAACTTCAACTGCCTGCGCGCCGTTGATTGATTTTATCCGCTGCGGTTCGCTGGCGGCGATGACGCTGAAGCCGTGCGCGACGCGCTCAAAAAATTTCTGGTCGGCTTCTTCGATGCGGTCGCGGACGAATGGAAGATTCTCCTGACGCGAACGCAAGCGCGCGGTGCTGATTTCCGGCGGGACATGGAGAAACAGCGTGAGCGCGGGCCGCGTGTCGCCGACGGCGAAATCAATCACGGATTTCACATGAGCCAAATCCAACTGCCGCCCGTAGCCTTGATACGCCGTGGTGGAATCGTAGAAGCGGTCGCACACGACAATCTCGTTGTTCGCAAGGGCAGGGCGGATGAATTCGCGGACGAGCTGCGCGCGGCTGGCGTTCATCAGGAGCAACTCCGCTTCCGAAGTCATCGCGTGGTTAGCCTTGCTGTGCTTGAGCGTGTGGCGGATTTCCTCGCCGATGGGCGTGCCGCCCGGTTCGCGCAGGGTGCAGACTTTGTGGCCGAGCGATTGGAGGCGGTCGGCCAGCAGCCGAATCTGCGTGGACTTGCCGCAGCCTTCCGTGCCTTCAAATGAGATGAACAGACCTTTCATTTTTTATTTCAACCACGAAATACACGAAACACACGAAAGGGGAATGAAATTCAAAACTATTTTTTTTCTATGGATCATTTCGTGTCGTTCGTGTGTTTCGTGGTTCATTAAATCTTTTTCAATTTGATTCCCTTGGGCGTGTCTTCGATGACCCAGCCTTTGGCTTTCAGTTCGTCGCGAATGGCGTCGGAGCGTTTGAAATCTTTCGCCTTCTTGGCGGCGGTGCGTTCTTCGGCGAGCGCGATTATTTCAGCGGGAACTTCCGCTTCCGATTTCGTGCCGATGCCGAGAACGGAATCCACCTTGTCCCACGCAGCCAAGGCGGAGGCGGCATCACTGGCCGTCAGAGAATTTTCAGCGATCAATTTATTCGTCTCGCGCACCCAGTCAAAGACCGAAGCCCAGGCGGCGGAAATGTTCAGGTCATCGGCGAGCGCGGCGGAAAAATCCGCGAGCAGTTTGCCCGGAGCGCCGGGCACCTGCTCGGCGCGTTGGTTGGAACTTGCCGAGCTGGTGCTCGGCGCTCCGATTTCACGCAGCTTGCTGACACATTCGTCAATCCGCGCGAGTGATGTCCGTGCGCCTGCCAAACCATCCAGTGTGAAATTGAACGTCTCGCGATAATGCGCGCTCAATAACAAGCAACGCACTTCACGTCCCGTAAAACCTTTCGCCACCAAGTCGCGCAGCGTGAAATAATTTCCGAGCGACTTGCTCATCTTCTTGCCTTCGACGAGCAAGTGCGAGCCGTGCAGCCAGTGTTTGACGAATGGCTTGCCGGTCGCGCCTTCGCTCTGGGCGATTTCATCTTCGTGATGCGGGAATTTCAGATCTTCGCCGCCGAGGTGCAGGTCGAAGGTTTCGCCGAGCGCCTTGATGCTCATGGCGCTGCACTCGATATGCCAACCGGGACGACCCTTGCCCCACGGACTGTCCCACGTCACGTCGCCGTCTTCCGGCACGAAGGCTTTCCACAACGCGAAATCGGCGATGGATTCTTTTTCGTATTCGTCGGAAGCGACGCGTTCGCCCGCGCGCATTTCATCCAGATTTAATTTGAGCAACTGGCCGTAGTTGCAACCGCAGCCGCGATATTTCTCGATAGAAAAATAAACCGAGCCATCCGCCGCCTTGTAAGCCACGCCGCGTGCGACAAGTTTTTCGATGAGCGAAATGATTTCAGGAATGTGTTCCGTGGCGCGCGGGGTTTGATGTGGTGAAAGGCAGTTGAGAGCCTTCAGGTCATCGAGGAAAGCGGTTTCAAATTTGCCAGTGAATTCACGCAGCGTGGTTTTATTTTCGCGGACGCGCTTGATGATTTTGTCCTCGACGTCGGTGATGTTCATGACGTGCTGCACGTCGTAGCCGGAAAATTCGAGCGTGCGGCGGACGAGGTCGGCGAAGACGAACGTGCGCCAGTTGCCGATGTGCGCGAAGTCATAGACCGTCGGACCGCAGCAATACAGCCCGACTTTTTTGCCGGCGGGATCGAGCGGGGCGAACGGCTGCACCGAGCGGGTGAGCGTGTTGAACAGATTCAAGGGCATTTACGTCCGCGCAAATTAAACGGCGAAGCGGGAAAGCAAAAGCAATTTGTCGCGGGAAACTTCGATTGAAATTTTTTTAACCGCGAACCACGCGAAATACGCAAAAGGATTTTTTTTGATGCAGTTCGCGTGGGTGCAGCTTGACCCGGCTGCGGTCTGGCTCCCTCGCCCCGCGAGGCACGAGCGGGGCGAGGGTTGGGGAGAGGGGATTTTAATGTCGCAAACCATTGGCCTCCTCTCCCCTGTCCATAGCCGCTGTCGCTGCTCCTCCTCCGAGGAGGAGAGGGA
>JAYVQV010000624.1:0-3286 GCA_043776855.1 Limisphaerales bacterium
GACGGCTCGTCCGCCGGTTGTCAGGCAGTTCGGTGAACGCGCGGACGAGCCGTCCGCGCTCCGAATCGGTGAAAATTTTGAAACCGGTCGGCCGGCTCCCTCGCCCCGTCGGACGGGGCGAGGGAGAAAAAAAGTGCGAGCCGTTACAGTTAGATTTTTTTAGTCGTTATGAAAGTGCGTTTGAACATTTTGTTGTGCCTGCTGGTCGTGGCGGCGGTCTGGTTTTTTTGGCCGCAGTCGTCCGCGCCCGTCGCGGCGCGGAACGGTTCCGCCGCGTCCGCGCCTGCCGTCGTGACGGGCGCGACGCCGACGCCGAATTCGGTCGTGGCGGAAGACTTGGGCAAACCCTCGGCGGCGAGCACCAACCGGCTCACGTTCCGGCTCACCAACACGACGCGTTCCATCGGTGAACTGAAAAATGAACGGCACGCCATCCTGCTGGAGAACGCGTTCATTGACACGACGGCGCGGATGACTTTCAACGTGCCGAAACATCTGCGCGCAGCGGGCGATCCGGGGGCGTATCTCGTGCAGGCGCGCGGCGAGGTGGATGCGGCGTTCCGCGCGGCCATCGGCGCGGCGGGCGGAAAAATCATTTCCTACATTCCGAACCAGGCTTTCCTCGTGCAGATTTCCGGCGGCGGCGCGGTGGCGCTGGCGGCCAATGCCCGCGTGCAGGCGGTGCTGCGGTATGAGCCTTACTACAAAATTTCCGCCCCGCTGCTCGGCCTGGCGGTGAATGAGAAGCCGTTGCTGGCGGAAACATTTTTGACGCTGGGCCTTTACGATCAGGGCGCGGACGCGACGCTGGCGGCGGTGAAAAAATTGGGCGCGGAAATTTTGACGCAGGAGCGCTCGCCGTTCGGCCCGCTGGTGCGGGTGCGTCCGCCGGCGGACTGGATTTCCCTCGCCCAACTGCCCGGCGTGATGCGCGTGGAAGGGGCGTATCGTCGGCAGATCGCGAACGACCTCACGCGCCCGGCGACGGGCGGGGCGGCGAATTCCACGACGACGACGAATTACCTCGGTCTCACCGGCTCGAATGTTTTGGTGGAGATCAACGACTCGGGCGTGGATGCGACGCATCCAGACTTTTTGCAGTCCACCGGCACGGGCGCGACGCGCGTGTTTGGCTATTTCAGCAACAGCGTGGTGGACGTGGACGGACACGGCACGCACGTCGCGGGCATCATCGCGGGCAATGGTTTTGAATCCACCACGGTGACGAACTCGCGCGGCTCGATCAATCCGGGGACGAATTTCCAGTATCGCGGCAAGGCGCCGCTGGCGCGGTTGCTGTCCGTCGGTTTCCTCGGCGCGAACGACACGAACATTTTTGTCAGCGACAATAACCTTCAGGAAATTCCTGCGATCACGAACGCGCTCATCTCAAACAACAGTTGGGTCTATACGGGCGACAGCGAATACGACCTCGCGGCGGCGAGCTACGATGCGGCGGTGCGCGATGCGTTGCCGGAACGCACGGGACCGCAGCCGGTGATCTTCGTGTTCGCGGCGGGCAACGGCGGCAGCGGCAACAATGCGGGCAGCGGCAACAATGCGGGCAGCGGCGGTTTTGCGGATAGCATCACCTCGCCCGGCACCGCGAAAAATGTCATTACGGTCGGCGCGCTGGAGGAATTGCGGAACATTACAAACATCGTAACCGCGCTGAATGGCACATCAAACGCAATCTGGGTGGCGCAGACCGACAGCGGTTCGCAGGTGGCGGGTTATTCTTCGCGCGGCAATGTAGGCATCCAGACGGAGGGTTCGTTCGGTCGGTTCAAGCCGGACGTGGTCGCGCCGGGAACGTTCACCGTTTCGACGCGCTCGACGATGTGGGACGAGGGCGCGTATTACAACGTGACCAATTATCACGTTACGACGAAGAAGAATAAAACAGTCACGACCAACTCGTTCGCCAACGGTTCCTTCACCATCGCGTCGAATGCCGTGGGCGTGAGCATCCAGATCATTCCGAACAATCAATCACCCTCACCATTCCCGACAAATTTTCCGATTTATGTTTCCAAGACCGGCACCCCCAGCCCAACGTCGTTTGATATTTTCAAGACCGGCCTCGGTGTGTCCATTCCGCCGGACAGCGGCGGGGCTATTTCGAGCATCGCGGTTTTGAAGAACGGCGGTATCAGCTACGCCATCGGAATCCCGACGAACAGCACTCGGACCTCTGTGGCTTTCGACGTGATTCAGACGGTCATCACGACCAACGACCTCGGCAACCAGTTTGAGGTATTGAGCAATCTGAACAATTCCATCAGCGGGCGGCCGCCGCATTATTACCGTTATGAGAGCGGCACGAGCATGGCGGCGCCGGCGGTGTCCGGCGTGCTGGCGTGCATGCAGGATTTTTTCACGAACCAGATGCAGCTCACCCCCAGCCCGGCGCTGATGAAGGCGATGCTCGTCAACGGCGCCCGGACAGTCAGCGGTTACGATTATGCCGTCACGAACACGATTAACTATCAGGGCTGGGGCTTGGTGAAGCTTTCCAACTCCATTCCTGTTACGCTTACGAATACGCCGCCCGCCGGCTCAAACGGCGTGCCGATGTTCTTCGTGGATCAAAGCCCGACCAACGCGATCGCCACCGGCGACCGCCGCATTTACAACGTGAACGTGCCGTCTGCCGCTGGTCAGGAAGAACCTCTGCGGGTGACTCTCACTTGGACGGATCCACCGGGCAATCCCGCTGCCGCCATCAAGCTCGTCAACGACCTTGAGTTGATCGTGTCAAACAACATCACTGGCGACGTATATTACGCAAACAGTTTTTCCGCTGACGGCTCCGAACCTTTCAGCGCGCCGAGTGATCCGGATGTCGTCGGTTTCGATGGCATTAATAACGTCCAAAATATTTATCTCTCGCCGACGCTGGACTCGAATTATTCCGTCACGGTCTATGGCCGCGCGGTGAACGTGAACGCGGTCACGCTGGAGCAGACGAACATCGTGCAGGATTTCGCGCTCGTCATTTCCATCGGCGACGGCAACAACACGAACGGCATGAACGTGACCGCCGCCGCGCCCGCGATCGCGATTGGCTCGACGGTGGCGCCGAACGTGGTTTATCTGCTGGCCACGAACGGGATTTATTTCAACCAGTTCGCCGGGTCGAGCGCGCCGTGGTTGAGCACGAATGATTTTGCGCTCGGCCTGCTGCCGAACAACGGCGTGGGAACCAACTTCGCCTACAATTTCTACACGAACGCCGTCTTCCATGTGGGGCAGACGAACCAGTGGCATTACTACGTCGTGACGA
>JAYVQV010000625.1:0-3277 GCA_043776855.1 Limisphaerales bacterium
GCTTTATCCTTCGCCAGATGCTTCCGCAATTTTTCCAGCGAGGGAAAAGTCACCGGCGGACTGACGAACAGCACGGGCTTCAACTGCTGGCGCGACAAAATAATTTCGTGCGCGGTGCCGACGGAATAGATATTCGTGGGACAATACGCGATGGTGAAATCGCTTGTGTCCACCATGCGTAAATCAATGTGCAGCGTCTCCCAGAATTTTTCCGCGATGGCCGCGCGGGTCTGGTCGCCCTTCTTGCCCGACGCAAACGTCCAATGCTCGCGGGCGTCGAGCGTGTTCAAATCTTCGAGGCCGTATTGGTGCAGGCCGCGCACGGCGGGCTTGAACCACGGGTCGAACACGATGCCGTCGTAGGCGCGGAGGAAATCGCCGACGCGGTTGCGCCAGCCGAATTTTTTTTCGTTGGCGCGGGAGGCCACGAAATCCATCGGGCCGGACAGATAGACGCGCGCTCCTTTGAGATGATTGTGCGCTTTCACATCCGCATCTTACCGACGGCGCGGAAAAAATCCAGCGGCGGGCGGCAGAATTATTTTTCAGCGCCGGTTGCGCTGGCAGAAACTTGGAAAAGAATTTTGTTCCGGCTATTTACATTTTCGCGGCGAGCCAGCATGATGCCCGCGTCTCCGGTGAAACTTCCATGCCGGCGGCAAGTCAACCCGCAGCAAAAAATAAAAACTATGGCCACTAAAAAAGCTAAAGTGAAACCCGCCGCGAAAAAAAAGCCCGCCGCAAAAAAGAAGAAGTAGTCTCACGGCCGTCGCTCCTGATCCGCAGGAGCGACGCCTGCTTCCCTCGGTTCTCAAACTTCAGTCCTCGAAAATATGCCGCTCAAATTAAAACAAAGTCAGACGTGGAAGTGTGGCGATAAATATATCCGGATCGTAAAACTCGAACGTCTGGAAGTTGGTTACAAGTCCGCCATCGCCCCCAACTTCACCGGCGGTTCCCACCATCAGACCAGCAAAAAAGATTTCTGCCGGATGCTCAAAGGCGCCACGCTGCTGGAAAGCAAAGCGCCAAGCTCTGAATTGGTCTAACCGCAAAGATACGCAAAAATTTCTGGCGGGAATTACCGGATTAAATTGTCAACTGGAAACTTTTTCTTCCCGGCGGTCACGGATTCAATCAGCGAAAACCTTCGCCAGTCTGGCCGCATCTCGAATTCCGGTGTTTTGCCCGTTCTAATTTCCGCGCTGTGTTTTCTGCGGTTAAACCGTTTTGGGAATGAACTCACAGGCAAGATGCCTGTGCCACTATTTTACCGTCGCCAACTTGGGCGACTGCCGGAAGATTGTCCGCCGGATTGCGGAGGACGCGGCTGGCTGGAAGATTGTGGGCGAGAGGAATTGCCGTAGCCGCCGGATGATTGCGGACGCGACTGTGCCGGTCGTTGCGGCTGGCCTTGACGCTGCGGCTGGCCGCCACGTTGCGAACGATTTTGATTTTGTCCGCGCGGGAAACGGCGTTCCTCGTCCATCGGATTATACGGCGGCGCGGCGGCGGTATAATTAAATCCCTCCGCTTTTTTGCGCACGATACCGCGACCGATAAATCTTTCCAATGCGCGCAACTCGCCGTGGTCTTCGTTGGTGACAAAACTGATCGCGTCGCCGATGGCGTTCGCGCGACCGGTGCGGCCGATGCGGTGGATGTAATCCTCGACGTGCATCGGGAAATCATAATTGATGACGTGCGAAATGCCGTCCACGTCAATGCCGCGCGCCGCGATGTCCGTCGCCACGAGCACACGCACGGTGCCGTCCTTAAATTCTTTCAACGCGCGCAGCCGTTGGTTCTGCGAACGGTTCGAGTGCAGCGTGGCGCAGCGAATTCCTTTTTGCTCCAGTTGTTTCGCGACGCGATCCGCCGCGTGTTTCATGCGCGAGAAAATTAAGACCATTTCCATCAGCGGGTCTTGCAGGAGATGTAGCAGCAGGGCGGGCTTCAAATGTTTCGGCACTTCATAGACGAATTGCGTGACGGTCTCGGCGGGATTCGCGCGACGGCCAATCTGAATAATTTTCGGAGCGCGCTGAAATTCGTGGGTGAGCTGTTCGATTTCTTTCGAGAGCGTGGCGGAAAACATCAGCGTCTGCCGTTGCTTGGGCAATGCCTGCACGATGCGCCGGATGGACGGGAGAAAACCCATGTCCAGCATCCGGTCAGCTTCGTCGAGGACAAGATGTTTCAACTGTGAAAAATCGGCGGCGCGCTGGCCCATCAAATCTATCAGGCGTCCCGGGCAGGCTACGACGATGTCCGTGCCAGAGCGGAGCGCGCGGATTTGCGGCTGTTCGCCAACGCCGCCGAAAACGGTGGCGACGGTGAGCGGAAGATGTTTGGCGTAGGCACGAATATTTTCTTCAATCTGCACGACGAGTTCGCGTGTCGGTGCGAGGACGAGAACTTTGGTTCCGCGCCGCGCGCCGGGCGGGAGCGTCGCAAGTTTGGTGAGAATCGGCAGCGTGAACGCGGCGGTTTTGCCCGTGCCGGTCTGCGCGATGCCGATGAGGTCGTTGCCCGCGATGATGGGCGGAATGGCGGCGGTCTGGATGGGCGTCGGTTCGGTGTAACCGGCTTCCGTCACCGCCTGCAAAATTTTGGCGTCAAGGCCGAGAATGCGAAATGGCATAGCGGACAACTATAACAGACGCGGAGGCTATGGCACGTTCTAAAAAAAGCGCAGTGTTGTCTGAAAATGTAGCGTCAGCCATCTTGGCTGACGTAGAGCCGGGCTTCCAGCCCGGCGGGACAAAGCCACTTATTTTCAACGCCGTCGTGATTTCAGGTAGTATTGGCTCGCCGAGGCTTTTTTCCGGGCGGCTGGAAGCCGACCTCTACGGCAGGCAGGGATGCCTGCCGCTACGATCTCTAACAACCAATGTCACATGAGCGACAACTGCCCCATTTCCACCGCCGCTTTCACGCCCGCGTTGAATTCATGCAAACTCGCCGCGAGTTGTTCGCGTGTGTGATTCTTTTTCACCGCCGCAATGGCGGACGTCGCCAGCACATCGCAGCGTTCATTGCCGGCGTCGCCCGCGTGGCCTTTCACCCAATGCCAGTTCACCGTGTGTGGCGCGACGGCGGCGTCGAGTTGCCGCCACAAATCTTCGTTCTTCACCGGCTGTTTGGTGGCGGTGCGCCAGCCGTGGCGCTTCCAGCCGCGCAGCCATTTCGTGATGCCGTCGCGCAAATAATTTGAGTCCGTGTGAAACTCCACGGCGCACGGCTCGGTCAGCGCCGACAAGGCGGAAATGGCCGC
>JAYVQV010000626.1:0-3277 GCA_043776855.1 Limisphaerales bacterium
TCTCGCCTGTCCAGTTCGTGTTTGTGCCGGAGAAAATTGGAACACGACCGGCGAGACGCCTGTCCCACTGTTGCCTGCTACGCAGGCAAAATTTGTCGCAGCGCGACAACTTCCACCATGGTTTGTGACGCCTTAATCCCACTGCTAAACTGGATTCCCATTACGTCCCTTGAAGGTCAATTCCGCAATGCCAGACTTGTCGAGTTCGCCCAAGCCAAGTTTCACCATCTGGTCGAATTGCTTTTTAGTGGCGGCGGCGAGCGGCAGGTTTAATTTCTGTTCCTTTGCCAGTTTCAGCGCGATGCCGGAATCCTTCGCGGCATGGGCGGCGGAAAAATAACAAGCGTGGTCGCGGTTCTGCATATCCTCGCCATCGGTCTGCAACACGCCGGAACGCGCGCCGGTCTGCGAAAACACTTCGCGCAACATCACGAGATCGAGACCGAGCGACGCGCCAAGGCCAAGGCCCTCGGCGAGCGCGGCGGTGTTGGCGTTCATCACCATGTTGACGAGCGCCTTCACTTGCGCCGCCGTTCCCGCCGGGCCGATGTAGCGCAGTGACGCGCTCAACTTTTCCAGAATGGGTTTCACCTGCTCAAACGTCTCCGCCTTGCCGCCGCACATAAGGTAGAGCGAACCTTGCCGCGCTTGCGGAATGCTGGAGGCCATGCAGGCTTCGAGCGAGTGCGCACCCTTGGCCGCGCATTTCTGCTCCACCCAGACGTGGATGGCGGGCGTGACCGTCGCGCAGTTGATGAAAATTTTTCCTTTCGCGCGCGTGAGCAGTCCGCCGGTGAAAATCTTTTTCATCGCCTTGTCATCGCTCACGACGGTGATGATGACATCGGACAACGCGGTGACGGTTTTCAATTCACCCGCAGCCACACAACCCAGTTCCTGCGCGAGTGATTGTGCGGTGGCAGCATTGGCATCGAAGACGGCGGCGATGGTGAATCCGGTTTCCTGCAAACGTCGCGCCATGTTCGCGCCCATGCGCCCGACGCCGACGAAGCCAATTTTTTGCGACATAAATTTTTTTGGGTTCAACTCGCAAACAACTGCACCGGCAGCGGGCTGCCACAGTAAATGCACGTTGAATGTCGTTTTGAATTTATCCGTCCGCACCGGGGACATTTGGCGGGAGGGGTTTTGCCAGACTTGCCATCCAGCCGTCCGTCCCGAAGATCAATTTCTTGCACGAGCGCAGACAATTCTGCATCCGCATAGCCGTGCTGCTTTTTCAATAACGTCCATAGCGCCTCGGTAATCAGCAACAACCGGCTGACATCATTCCGCAATAGTTCAGCTTCCGTCTTTGCCTCACGCGCGCTGGCTTGGGCATCATTCGCATCGGCCTGCGCCGCTTTGGCAGCCGCGTCCGAATATGCACTGCCGTAACTTTGAAACATAAAGCCGGTTAGGCAGCAATCGCCGGACGTTTGCGAGCCGCTGGCCTAGAAACTACCAGCCGTTTGCCCACCTTGGTTTCTTCGCCGCGAACCAGCGTGGCAAGGCGTTTCAAATCATAACCACATTCCGCACCAATTTGATCGCGGACGCGCCAGACTTCTTTCAGTAAATCATTTTTCATACGCAGGATTATAGCATCAGTTCCATCGGCGTGCAGATGACGGGCGGAGCGTAGCCCATGTCGGCGCAGACGGCACGGACTTTGTCCACGTTGACGGCGTTGGCAATGTGGCGGCAGTTCCACGTCAGCAGAAAATCCATCCCATGCACGGCGGCGACGGCGATGTGCGCGGCGTCCACGGCGGCCTTCGCGGGCAGCAGGTGGGTGGCGAGAATTTCACGCGCAAGATTCTGCGCGGCTTCGGAGTATTCCAAAACTTTGCAACCAGCCAGAACTTCCTCACGCGCTTTGGCGGCAACGGTATCGCCGCGTCGCGATTCGGCCAGGACAAGGCCGGAAATGAAAAGTTGAAAGTGAATCCGCCGGTCGTCCCACCAATCACGCGTCGCCTGCTGCTGGCCGGCAATCAAAACATCCCGGCTCGTCCGGGCGGTCAACAAGCTCGGAATCGTAGTTTCAAGATAGAGCTTGGGTTTCAATGGACGACGGCCTCTTTCGCCTCCGGCTCCACCCACTTGTTGTGTTCCTTGATGAGGTCAACGAGGCGCTCGACGGCTTCGGCTTCGGGGATGTTGAACTTGATGGGCGTCTTGCCGACGTAGAGATTTATTTTATTGGGTGCGCCGCCGACATAGCCGAAGTCCGCATCCGCCATCTCGCCGGGGCCGTTCACGATGCAACCCATGATGGCGATCTTCACGCCTTTGAGATGTTCAGTGCGCGCCTTGATGCGCGCGGTGACGGTCTGCAAGTTGAACAACGTGCGCCCGCAACTCGGACACGCGACGTAATCGGTCTTGAACGAGCGGCAACCAGCGGCTTGAAGAATGTTGTAAGCAAGTCGCAGCGATTGTCCGCCGCCCGCTTCACCGCGCACGAGAATGGCATCACCGATTCCGTCCGCCAGTAAAGCGCCGATGACGACGGAGGCGCGAAGCAAAGCGATTTTTGGCTCCAGTAGCGCAGGCGTCCCGCCTGCCGCCCCAGCAACAGGCGGGACGCCTGTGCTACTTTCAAAGTTGATGCAGTCCTTCAGGAGAATCGGATTATTGCGGCCAAGTTTTTTTAGCTTGGCTACGAGCAGGCGGAATGCGGTGATGGCTGGGAGATTCACGCCGTCCTTCACGGTGACGAGTTGCGTGTCGCAGTTGATTTCAAAATCCTGCGTGGGATCAATTTCAAAAATGTTCAGGTCTTCGTAGATTGCTTCCGGCTTCACATCGTCTTTCGGACGAATCTTGGGCGCGACTTTGTCGAACGTGGCTTTGGTAACGACGACGCGGATAAGTTGTTCGCCGCCGCACTTGGTGTTTTCGTTGAGTTCAATCTCCGGCGTCTCGCGCTTCTCGAAATGAAACGGGTCAAAAGGAAAATCTGAAATCTGAAATCTGAAATCTGAAATCGTCAGTTGCGGAATCTGCGCCAGCAAGTCCGTGCAGACTTCAATCTCGCGCGGTGAATCTTCCGTGAGCGAAACACGAATCGTGTCGCCCAGTCCATCGCACAGCAGCGAGCCGATGCCGATGGCGGATTTGATGCGTCCGTCCTCGCCTTCGCCGGCCTCGGTGACGCCGAGGTGAATCGGATAATTCCAGTCCGCACCTTCCTGATTCAACCGCGCGACGAGCAGGCGGTAACATTCGATCATCACCTTCGGATTGCTCGACTTCATCGAGAACTTGAAAT
>JAYVQV010000627.1:0-12897 GCA_043776855.1 Limisphaerales bacterium
CATCGCGGTTCCCACGCCGCCGCAGCCGGATGGTTCGGTTGACTTGAGTTACATTGAACGCGTCGCCCGCGACATCGCCGCGTCAGTCACCGGCTACAAGATTGTCGTGGACAAAAGCACCGTGCCGGTCAAGACGGGCGAAAAAGTTGCCGAGACCATCAAGCGTTATTGCGCGGCGGGCGCGGAGGTGGATGTCGTCAGCAATCCTGAATTTCTCCGCGAAGGTTTTGCCGTCGGTGATCTGATGAATCCCGACCGCATCGTCATCGGCGTGCGCACGCAGCGGCCCGTCGCCGCGATGAAGGAGATTTACACGCCGTTCAAGGCGCCCATCATCGTCACCGACATCAATTCCGCCGAACTCATCAAGCACGCGGCGAATTCTTTTCTCGCGTTGAAAATTTCCTACATCAACGCCGTCGCCAACATTTGCGAAGCCGCCGGTGCGAATGTGCAGGAAGTCGCCCACGGCATCGGCCTGGACGACCGCATTGGCCGTCGCTTTCTCAATGCCGGGCTTGGTTTTGGTGGCAGTTGTTTTCCGAAAGACTTGAGCGCGTTCATCAAAATTTCCGAGCAGATCGGTTACGACTTCCGTCTCCTGAAAGAAGTCCAGCGCATCAACAGCGACCAGATGGATCGCTTCGTCAAAAAAATCACCGACACGCTCTGGGTCTTGAAGGACAAAAAAATCGGCGTGCTCGGCCTCGCGTTCAAGCAGAACACCGACGATGTGCGCTCCTCGCCCGCGATTGATTTGTGCCAGCGTTTGTTGAAAGAAGGCGCGAGCTTGCGCGTCCACGATCCGAAGGCGATGGACAAGGCGAAGGCTTTGCTGCCGAACGTCACTTACGTTGACGACATGAACGCCGTGGCCGAAGGCTGCGATGCGCTCGTAATCGCGACCGAGTGGGAGGAGTTCAAGAAGCTCGATCTCGTCCGCGCCCAAAAAGCCATGACCGCACCGCTGTTCTTCGACGGCCGCAATCTTTTCGACCCGGCGGAAATGACGAAGCTGGGTTGGACTTACAAGAGCGTGGGCAGGTGAATCGTGATGAGTGACAAGTGATGCGTGATGAAAAAATCCGACGCTTCCTGTCTTGCTCACGAATCATTCGTTACTCGTCACTGCGTTGAAGTCAGCGCCGCGCTCATCTTCCGCGACGGCCAGCTTCTCATCACGCAGCGCCACGCGAAGTCGCATCTTGGCGGGCTGTGGGAATTTCCTGGCGGCAAACGCGAGGCGGGTGAGACGTTTGAGCAATGCCTCGTCCGCGAAATCTGCGAGGAACTTGGCGTGGAGATTTCCGTCGGCGAACTGTTTGAGGACATCCGCCACGACTACCCGGAGAAATCCGTGCATCTAAAATTTTTCATCTGCAAATTAATCTCCGGCGAACCACAGCCGCTGGACTGCGCGGCGGTGAAATGGATCAAGCAATCCGAACTGGACGCGCATGAATTCCCCGCTGCGGATGCACGACTGCTGCAGAAATTGAAAAGCCCGCTGCCAGCGTGGGCTTGAGAGTTTTAATCAGATAAATCCCGTATCCAACCTCGCATAATTTCCATCCCTGCCTGTCCGCAAAACCTGTCTTTGGTTTCAGGTGGAAACTCGTCTGGAAGCATCCAAAGTCGCTGGCGAATAATTTCTAACCGGGGTTCAGAAAATCTAGACGAGAAACAATCATCCAACTCATAGACGCCGTCCGTGCCATCCACAATGCGCTGCAAGATGGCGCGAACTTCTGCAAGGCGTGATGAGTTATGTTTCATATCAGAGCAATCTAACGACAAAAGCTGGGCCACGCTGGAGAAAAATCCGCGCACTGCCGACTTCACCGCGTCACTTGGTCATCGAGCGTCCACAGCTTCTTGTCTTCACCGGCGGAGCGGATTTCCATGCGGTCGGCGGCAAGCTGGTGGAAGAAGAACGGAGTTCCCCACGCGTCAATCAGTTCGCCCTTGTCGTTCACGCGCAGGCCGGAGTCGGCGCGGAGGAAATTGACTTGTTTGGAATTTTTGCCGGTGAGGGCGGCGGTGATTTCGGCGTTGTCGCCCACGGGATTCTCGCCGAACTGCGCGGCGTAGTTGTGGATGATGACGCGGGCGTTATCCAAGACGGTGGCCGGCGGCAGCGCGGGCGTCGCTGATGCGGCATCAGCCGGCGCGGGCATCAGGCTGTGCAGGTTGGTTTTGATCAGAATGCGGTCGTTGGTGGATTCGGTGGCGGCGGGGACGTTGGATTGAACTGAACTTTCTCCCTCACCCCGGCCCTCTCCCGCTGGGAGAGGGGGAACGGCTTGGCGCGTTGTTTCAGTTGCAGTGACGTTGGTTGATCGCGGTGGAGAAACTATTTGATGAGTTTCTTTTTTGCCCAGCAGCAGCGCAGCCAGTCCGAGGATGACGATGAGGATGAGGACGAGAATGATTTTTTTCATCAAATGAAATCTAAAATCGGATTGGAGTTGATACTGGCGAAGCGCCCGAGGTTGGGGAAGACGGTATTGATGTTGGCCGCGTCCACGCCGAACCAGAGCGCGAGCTTGGCGAGATACTGGTCGGTGGCGGTGGTGGGAATCCAGCGGCCAGTGCTGGTGTCGTCGGGGCCATTGACGGTGAGCGCGGGGAAGGTTCCGTAGGTCTTGCCGCCCTTGACCGCGCCGCCGCAGATGAGGTGATGGCTGCCCCAGCCGTGATCGCTGCCCTGACCGTTGCCGGGGAAGGTGCGCCCGAAATCGCTGGAGGTGAAGGCGGTGACGTTGTTCGACAACCCGAGCTGCTCCATGCCGCGTTGGAAGGCGAGCATGGACTGGCTGATTTCCGCGAGCAGGTTCGCGTGCGCGCCGATGATGACGTTGTTCGGCGAACCGGCGGTGTAATTCGTCTGGCCGCTGTGCAAATCGTAGCCGCCGACCTGGCAGAAAAAAATCTGGCGCTTCATGCCGAAGCCGCCCGCTGCGGCGTCGCGCCGTCCGGCTTCGATGAGGCGGGCGACCATTTTTAATTGCGCGCTCAAGCTGGAATTATTCACCGTGCCGCCGTTGGGGACGCTGATGTTGGTGGGGAAGGGGTTCGTCCAATAGTTCGCGGCGGAGGTGGCGGCGATGGCGTTGTTGAGCAGCGTGCCGGTGTTGATGGAATGGGCGGCGATGCCTGCGTAGGCGCTGGATTGCAGGTTGGTGTATTGCAATCCAAGGATGTTGGTGAGCGCGGCGAGGCGTGAGCCGCTGACGCCTTGCAGCGCAATCGCGCCGCTGGTGGAGACGGCGTATTGCGAGACGACGTTGCCAATTTCAAACGTGTTCGCGCCGGCGATGGAGACGGAGAGCGAAACGGAATTGTTGGTGTTGGCGGCGTTCAACAAATCGGCGCAGCGTCCGCCCCAGCCGGTGAGCGGCTGCTGGTCGGGAATGCCGGTCTGCCATTGCGTGACTTGATCGGAGTGGGAAAAAAGTTGCGGCGGACGCTTGACGGAGTTGGCGTTGTATTGCGCGCGGGTCATGGGATAGACGAGCGTGCCGACATTGAAAAGTCCGGCGAGCTTGCCTTCGTTGAAAAGAGTTGAAAGTTCCGGGCAGGCAGGATGCAGGCCGAAGGTGTGGCCGGCGAGGTCGGTGTAATTACTGGAGCCGCCGGGCGCGACGAGGTTGAGCAGCGAGCCTTGCGGCAGCGCGATGACGGGCGTGCGGATGGCGGCGTAGTTGTTGTATTCGCTGGTGAGCGTGGGGACGATGAGGTTGTTGGCGTCGTTGCCGCCCGCGAGGAAGATGCAGACGAGCGCCTTGTAGTCGGTGACGTTGGACTGCGCGACGGCGGCGTTCATGAAGCGCAGGTCGCGAATGGCGGCGGTCATGGCGACGGTGCCGACGGCGGCGCAGGCGGCGCGGCGGATAAACTCGCGGCGGGAGTAGGCGTTAAATTCTTTATCGTTCATAAAATTTTAGTGATAAGTGACGAGTGATGCGTGATTAAAACCGGCAACGGTTGGATTGGAATTTTTTTCACGCATCACTCGTCACTCGTTCGATCAAGGTTTCATTTTTGGATCGTGTAATCCGGCGACACGGTGATGAGGTGGGCCACGGCGCGGACGCGGTCGCGCATTTGCGTCTGCGTGGGCGGCGCGCTGAACGGGAAGTTCACCGTGTTGGTGACGTAGTTCACGATGCTCGTTTTCGCCGCGCTGGAGAGCTGGCCGGCGAGCAGGAGCGAATTCAAATTGTCCACGAGCGCCGGGACGCCGGCGTTGGCGGTGAAGTTGGTCGTCATCCACGGGCCGACATCGAGCGTGATGTCGCCATCACCGGCGGTGAAGCTGGAGAGGCCATTCGTGTTGCCGGTGTTGTTGAGCAGACCGCTTTCGAGGAAGTTCATCTGCAACGCCACGCTGGTGTCGGAGGTGAGTTGAAATTCCGGCGTCACCAGGCCCGCCGCTGCGAGCGTGCCGGGGAAGGTGAAGTCCGGGAAAAAGAAATTAAACACGGTGTTCGCGCTCAACGGCGACTGCCCCAGGTTGTAAGTGGCGCTGGTGTCCGTGTAGCCAAGAATCCAGGTGCTGAAGCGCGTGGTGGTGATGCCGTTGCGCGTGAGCGGCGGCGCGCTCAACGGATAAAAACTGAAACTGCTCTGGGTCTGGTTGACGGAGTTGGTGGAGCGGATGAGGAAATGCAATTCATCCGGGATGCCCACGACTTGATACTGGCTGGAGGGCAGGAGCCGCGTGTTGGCCGGGACGAAGATGGTCTGGTTGGTGACCAGTGCGTGCGGTGCGGCGCAACTGACGGTGACGTTGGTGCTGCTCTGCACAAAACCGCTGGCGTTAATTTTCGGCAGCAGAACATTGCCCGAACGGATCGCGCCGTCGGGCGTGGCGACGGTGAAGACGGTGGTGGAATTGGTGGCCACGACGAGGTAAAGACCGTTCGCCGCGCCGCCGGTGGTGAATTGCAGCCAGCACGCGTTGCCCGGCACGAGGCCGTGGCTGCCGATGCTGACGGTGATGACGTTCGTGTTCTGCGAATACGTTCCGCTCGAAAGATTCGGGATGATGACGCTGAATACATTCGAGCTGATGTAGGTGGCGGTGTAGCTCTGGTTCGGCGGCGCGGCGTTGCCGGAGGTGTCGGTAAAATCAAGCCGCAAGATGTCGCCGTTGTTCAGGCGATGGGGCAGGGGCGTGGTGATGAAATTCGTTTGCGTGCCCGTCTCGGAATACGTTCCGGTCTGCGCGGGCGGGGCGGCGAACGCGCGCGCCATCGCGGTGACGCGGAGCAACGGCTCGCGCTGTTTGCCGTAGCCGGGCTGCACGAGCAGGTCGGGGCTGCGCGCTTCGTAATCGAGGAGAATGGCTTTCACCACGGCTGCCAGGTCGCCGCGCACGCCGCTGCCGTTGTCGTTGAATTTTTGGACGACGCGGTAAAGGTAGCCCCGGCTGGGATTGCTGGTGACGAGGCGCTGGATGAGTTGATTGCAGATGAACGGCCCGACGTTGGGATGGTTGAAGATGGAGTCGTGCGCGAGTTCCAAATCTTGCAGGCCGTAGTTGTCGTAGTTGGTGGTCAGATAATTTGCGGCCGCGCCGGTGGCGGGCGGGAGGACGACGTTATCGAGCAGCAGTTTTGCGCCGAGGTCATGGTGCAGCGGGTAGAGGGTCATCTGGTTCGTGTAAAGCACGGACGGGCTGAAGGTGTTGGTGGGCAGGCGGCCGTTGCTGCCGTTGGTGCGGAAATAATTCCAGCCGGTGAACGTGGCGGCGAAACCGTTGATGACATTCTGGTCGTAGGTCGGCACGAGGTTGCCGGCGGAATTCAGCACGAGCGAACCGTCCGGCCACTGGCGGTTGAGACCGATGGAGAAAAGCTGGTTGATCTCGCGCGCGTAATTTTCATTGGGATGCGTGCCGGCCACGAGGTCGCCCTTGTCGTTGGCCTGCATGTTCAGATAGATGCCCATCGGCGGCGAGAGCGACACGTCTTCGAGCAGTTGCCGGAAATTGCCGAACGCATCGGTCAGCAGCAAATCGTAGTAGTAGGCGAGGGCGTCGGCGTGATCGAGCAACGAACCGTTTTCGGAAATCACCACGATCTCGCTCAACGCAAAGGCGACGCGCTGCCGCAACTGGTCGGGCGCGGTCACGGCGTTCTGCCACCACGCGTTGAAGAACGTGGAACTGGGCAGGAGGTTCGACGGGTCGGCGCTTTTATTCGTCAGCACGAGGCCGAGATGCGGCGTGAGCGGCAGGGCGATCTGTGCGTTGATCCAGTTGGAAAAACCGGACGCGCGCACGCTGGCAATTTCCGCGAGGCTCGCCCCGTAAGTGGCCTGCGTGAGGAAGCGCACCGCCCCGTTCGTCGTATTGGAATCATCCGCGAACGCGGGCGGCGCGGGCGGCGGCGTGAAACTTTGCGAACCGCTGGCGAGGACGAAGTGGCCGCCAATTTCGCCGTTCGGAAAGGCGGGCGTCTGAATGACGATGGAAGACTTGCCTTCGATGATGGCTTCCAAAATGTCCGCCGTGGTGAGCGTGCCGGACGGATCGAAGGGCCAGAGATAACTGCCGTCCGCCTGCGGCGTGGCGGCAGCGATGTCGAAAACGAGCGTCGTGGGGCTGCTCAAATACGGATCGGTGTAGATGTGATCAATGTGCGAGCCGGGCAGGCCGCTCACCGAATAATTCAGCACCGCCGAAGTCCCCGCCGCGTTCACGCGCAACGTGGCCGAGCCGGACGCGCTGCTGACCGCGCCGGGCAACGCGAGCAGGTTCGCCGTGTAAAGTGTGCCGGGAATCGTTACTTGCAGCGGCGTGAAATAACGCGCGAGCAAATAGCTCGGCACGATGCCAGCGGGAACGGTGTTCGTGCCGGTCGGGTCTTGCAGCCAGGCAACGGACCAATTGTCATTCGTGGCGACGCCGGCTTTGTGGAGGACTTCGAGATAATATTTTTGACCGGCGACGAGTGCGAGCCAGCCGGACTGCTGTTTGGTTTGCAAATTCCATTGGCGCGGCGAAGTGCCGTTCTGGCCGCTGGCCGTGGGGTTGTTGGTCGGAAACACCGAGCAGCGGAGAATTTTATTCACCGGTTCGGCGTCATCGGAAATCCAGAGCTGCGCGGCGTCGCTGCCCGCGATCCAGAAATAATAATTTGCCGTGACGGGCGCGATGAAGTAGCCGCGCAGACGTTCGCCGTAGTTGTCGCCGTAATTCGTGATGCCTTCGAGCGCGCCGAACGCGCCGTAAAGATTTGCCGTGGTGTCCACGGGAATGTTCGCGATGCCCGTGCCGGGAATGTTGGTCCACACTTCGCGCGAGAGCGAACTGCCGGTGTCGAAGATGGTGATGTCCACGACGGACGCGCTGATGCCGACGGCGTTGCTGGCCGTGAGCGGCACTTGAAATTCGCCCGCGAGCAGCGGCGTGCCGCTGATGAGGCCGTTCGTGGGATTGAAGCCGAGTCCCGGCGGCAGGTTTGTAGCGGAAAATTTTATCGGTGAGTTCGCCGCCGTGACCGTGAAGCCGAACGGCTGTCCGAGAAATCCCACCGCCGTGAGCGCGCTGGTGATGATGGGCGGGGCGTTCGAGCCGCTGCTGTAACTGTTGGTGGGATAAAGGCGGTTGCTGGGGATGATTTGTTTGGATTGGTTGGGGCTGAACCAATACAACTGCGCGCTGGCCGAGCCGCCGCTCTGGAGGTATTCCAGCTTGAGGTTGTAACGCGCGCCGCCTTGGAGCGCGATGCTGTTCGTCCAGTCCGTCGCGCTTTGCGAAACCCACTTATCAATCAGCAACTGGTCGTTGACCCACAGCTTCACGCCGTCATCCGAACGCACGTTGAAATAATAGGTCTCTGAATACTGCGGCTGGATTTGTCCCGTCCAGCGCACGGTGTAAAGGCCGTTGCTCAAGTTGGGCGAGTTGGTCGGCCCCCAGGTGAAATTAATTCCCGGGTCAATGCGCTGGGCGATGGGGTTGAGGAGATTGGTGACGTTGAAGTTGAGGACGTTCGTGTAAGTCGTGCTGGAGTTGGTGAAGTATTGGCCGAACAAACCCGTGCCGTTCGCCGTCGCGGAGGGATTGATGATGACGCTGGCGTTGCTGAAAATGCCAACCGTGTAGCGCGTGCCGGGCGAAAGTTTTAGCAGCGTAATGACGGGCGCTTGCAAATTTGTGTTCGCCAGCGGCGTGAGCGTGATGGTTTTGGAAAGCGTCCCCGCCGGCAGGACCACCGAGCG
Organism: Limisphaerales bacterium; assembly: GCA_043776855.1. Taxonomy (GTDB): domain Bacteria; phylum Verrucomicrobiota; class Verrucomicrobiia; order Limisphaerales; family UBA11358; genus UBA11358. The sequence continues at coordinate 8,233 of JAYVQV010000627.1, forward strand.
CGCGAGCGGCACATGATCCAATCCTTCCTTCGCGCAGCCGAGGTTGGTGGCGAGCGTGAAGCTGACCGTGACCGAATTCAGCGCGAAGCCGCCACGCGAAATCGTGAAGGTGCCAAGGTCGGTCGGTGACTGGCCGGGGTCCGGCTCCACCGTCACGGGATCGGTCGCCATCACGGTGATGACGTTTTGTTGGGCGAGCTTGTTCGTGACGAACGGCCAGTCGAGCATCGCGTTGCCGTTGCCGTCGAGCGTGGCGTTGCTCAAGGCATTGCTGGGATCAAGGCCAAGCTTGTATTCCTCCCAGTCGTTCACGCCGTCGCCGTCGGTGTCCACGTCGGAAATGAGGACACGATAAAATTTCATCGTCGGACTTTTCTGCGAGGGAAACGCGAAGTTCGTTCCCGTGCGGACGACGGTGCTGGTTTCCGTCAGCCAGTTCGTGCTGCCGAGGTTGGTGATGCTCTGGAGCTGATAAAGTTTTCCCAGCTGCGCCGCCATGGTGATGACGGAATTCGTCGGCGAGAGGATTAGCGGAGAAATTTTAGCGACGGATGCGGAACTGTTGGGATCAGTTCCCGCCGTTGCTTCGTTGGCGTTGACCACGCCATCGGCGTCGGGGTCGGCGGACGGCACGACGTTGGTGGCGTTGTAAAACCATTCCCAAACATCGCTCATGCCGTTGGCGTTGAGGTCAACGCGCTGGGCGTGGGCGGTGATGCTGGCGACGAAAAAAACGGCGGCGACGAGGCGCGCGAACGAGGACACAAATTTTAAGCACATGGTGCGGCGGGCAATCATTTTTGGAGCGCCTCACCGTGCCTCTGGCAACTGTGAAAGTCAAGCGGCGGGGAGGAACCATTTTAAGTGCGGTGAAAATGCCATCATTAACCTTCGGCTTTGTCATCGCAGAAATTTATGAGGCAAAAAGCGCGGGCGACACGCTAACCGTGTCCGGTGCCCCAATTAATTTGAATTAATCAACTTCAGTCCTGAAAGAGACTGGAGCCAGCTGCCGGGATTGAACCGGCGACCGACGGTTTACAAAACCGTTGCTCTACCGCTGAGCTAAGCTGGCCCTGAACTGCGGGCGAGTCTGCGAATGAGCGCTTCGCGTGCAAGCCCCATTTCTTCGGGGCCATAGCCATGGACAGGCTCTTCGCGGCTGGCTGCATCTCCGGCCGGATAACCATGCTGCGAAAGGATGTCCTGCCCGCAGATCCGCTTCAACTGCCGGACATACTTCTTCGCCGCCTGAAACGCTGTCCCTACGCTCCGCGGCCGTGGATCACAATCTGATCAACGACATCGCCCTCTGCATTCTGTGTGCATGGGGGCTGGCTGTCGTGGCCCACCAGCTCAAGCAGCCGCTGATGCTGGCCTACCTTGTCGCCGGCTACGTCATCGGGCCGCAGGGGTATCAGCTGATCAAGGACACGCACTCCGTCGAAACCATCTCCAGCCTCGGGCTGATCCTGCTGATGTTCATGATCGGTCTGGAGATCGATCTGAAGAAGATCGCGAAAGCAGGAAAGACAATCCTTCTCACCGCCGCATCGCAGATTTTCGGATCCATCTTCATCGGACTCGCCGTGTTCCTCCTGTGTGGATTCCGGATGGAGGCCGGTTCGCTGGAGGCCCAGGCCATGGCGCCAAACGCATCTACCTCCTCGGCTTCAGTTGGACGGGGAGTTCTTTGCTCGAGGAGCTCCAGCGCAGGCAGCCGGAAATCATCAAGGACCTCGCCGTCGTCGATTTCAATCCCGACGTCCATCGCGAATTGAAGGCCCGCAACATCCGCGCGATCTACGGCGACATCAGCCAGCGCGACACCCTGCTCCACGCCGGCATCGCCGGGGCCGAGCTCATCCTCTGCACGCTGCCGAACACCGTCCTCAAGGGCGTGACCAACCTCCGGCTCCTCCGCCAGCTCCGCGAACTCAACGCCACGGCCAAGATCATCGTCCACGCCGAACTCTACGCCGACGTCTCGAAGCTCTACGAAGCGGGGGCCAGCCATGTGCTCGTCACGCGCCTGGTCGAAGCGACGGAACTCACCGGGATCATCAATGCCGCGATGACAGGAGGGCTTGGAGAAAAAGCGGACTGGCTCAAGCGCGAAGTCGAGAAGCGCAAGGAAGTCATTCCGTAGTCTCGTTGTCGTCCTCGTCCTCCTTCTCGCGTTAGATCCAAGACTGCTCCCGATTCCAAAGCAGATCCGAGAACGAGCACGAGCAGGAGAGCGATTGGGATGTCGATGAGACCAACGCCGCATCCTTAGAATCCCCTCGCCCATTATCCGTTTCGCCCGACATCTTCTGCCCAGATGACGAAGTTCCTCTCCCTCTCCGAACAACGCCGCGCCCTCGCCGCCAGTGTCGATGCCGCCGAGCAGGTCGGCGATCTCATGCGCCGGAATCTCGCCAATCAGGCCAAGCGCGTGAACGCCGCCACCCAGCACGACATCAAGCTGGAGCTCGACGTCCGCAGCCAGAAGCTGATCGAGAAGCTGCTGGCCAAGGCCTTTCCCGACATCGCGGTCCTCGGAGAAGAAGGCGACTCCGGCGACACGCTCATGGCCCGCCGCTGGGTCGTGGACCCGATCGACGGCACGGTGAATTTCGCCTATGGCATTCCCCACGCCTGCATTTCCATCGCCCTGCAGGAACGCCGCCACAGAGTGAAGAAGGGCGCGCATGACGACACCGCCTACGAGACGTTGACCGGCGTCGTCTACGATCCGTTCCTCGACGAGTTGTGGACCGCCATCAAAGGCCAGCCCGCCATGATGAACGGCCGCAAGGTCCGCGTCGCGAAACGCAAGAAGCTCGACGAAGCCATCGTGGCCCTCGGTTTCGCCAAGCTCGACGTGACGCTCGCCAAGATGCTCCCCGTCTTCAACCACCTCATCCACCGCGTCCGCAAGATCCGCCTGCTCGGAGCAGCCGCGTTGTCCATGACCTGGGTCGCCGATGGACGGATGGATGCCTACAAGGAATACGGCGTCCGCCTCTGGGACATCGCGGCCGGAGGCCTGATCGTCGAATGCGCCGGCGGCGAATTCTGGCACCGCTGCGTCGGCGACGACCACACCTACGAGATCTGCGTCAGCAACGGCATCATGCGGAAACAGATCGACCGCGCCGTGGCCAAGGCGGGCAAAGCCTGATCCGAATGCGTGACCTCAGGGACCAGCGCGCCATGTCTCTGAAGGCCGTGTTGTTCCTCGCCATCGGAACGGTTTCGGCGGCTTTGCTGTTGGCCGAATCGTTCTCGTGGAAGACGGCACCAAACTAAAATTCGTCCCCGGATGGGGTCGAAACGCCCGGCGCTCCGCTCACCGCAGGTTTCCACCTGCGGCTATTCATGTTCGGCCTCTCCGAGGCCATTCTTCTTCGGTCTTGCGCCAGCAGTGTGGCCTTTGGCCTTCGTGCTTCGGATTTCCAGTTTCCCACGGAAAGCGGTTTCCGCTTAACTCGCCAGTCCTATGAGCAAAACCGCTCTTCTATTCGCCGGACAAGGCGCGCAGACCGTCGGCATGGGCAAAGACCTTGCCGAAGCCTTTCCTTCGGCCAAGACGTGGTTCGACCACGCCAACGCCACGCTCGGTTACGACCTCGCCGCCGTCTGTTTCAACGGCCCCGAATCCGAACTGACCAAGACGGAGAACGCCCAGCCCGGCATCTACCTCGTCAGCTGGATCGCGCGCGAACTGCTTAGAGAACGCGTGCCGGATCTCGCCTTTGACGCCATGGCAGGATTGTCCCTCGGCGAATTCACCGCCCTCGCCGCCGCCGGCAGCTTCAGCTTCGAGGACGGCCTCAGAGTCGTCCGCCAACGCGGACGTTTCATGCAGGAAGCCTGCGATTCGACCCAAGGAGGAATGGTCGCCATCATCGGCCTTGATGAAGCTTTCACCCGCGAAGTCTGCACTGCGACCGGCGTGGAACTGGCCAACCTGAATTGCCCCGGCCAGATCGTCATCTCCGGCGCCGCCGACAAGTTGACCGCCGCCTGCGACCTCGCGAAGGCCAAAGGAGCCAAACGCGCCCTGCCCTTGCCCGTGGCCGGCGCCTACCACTCCACGCTCATGGCCAGCGCCCAGCCCAAGCTCGCCGACGAACTGGCCAAGATCTCCGTCCACGCCCCGCGCGTGCCCGTCTACTCCAACGTCACGGCCGCGCCGCACGCGACACCCGACGACATCCGCGCCACGCTGGTGAAGCAGGTCACATCGTCCGTCCGCTGGGAGGAATCCATCCGCGCGATGCTCGCCGCGGGCTACACCCGCTTCATCGAACTCGGCCCGGGATCGGCCCTGAGCGGCTTCATGAAGCGCATCGACAAGACCGCGACCATCTACAACGTGTCCGATGTCGTGAGTTTGGAGGCGACGGTGAAGGCGTTGACCCCTTGAGGTCTGGCCGGCGAGCGCGACCTGCTGGCGGGCCTCCAACTGAAACCATGGCACGGCGACGAACGACTTCTTCAGTCCGTTGATTTCCAGCAGGACTATCGCGCAAGTGAGGTGCCCGATGGCCGGCGGATGTTCAATGGATTTCCAAAAAGATGTCTCGACTCGATGAAAATGTCCCCTTTTGGCGGCGGTGGCGGTAGCCACCGTCGGCATGACGGAGAGATTGACGATGAGTGCGAAGGAACGGCGGC
>JAYVQV010000628.1:0-3273 GCA_043776855.1 Limisphaerales bacterium
GCGGCTCTGTGAGCCGCAGCACGCCTCGTTGCAAATCAAGCCGCTGCGGGTCACAGACCCGCGCTCCGCAACCGGAGACACCCCTTTTGCAGAGATCTCCGTTGGGGTTGGGGTGCAATGCGAGTGGAGTGCGGCGTTCACGCCGCTTCACCTTGCCTCCAACCGAACGCTGCCAAACAATTCCCACGCGTCCGCAATTCCCACGGTGAAGCGGCCTCAAGGCCGCGCTCCGTTGCGCTTCGCGCTCGCGCTGGCACTGCTTTGCTTCACCGTCCTCGCATCCGTCGCCGCCGACACCGTCGAGCAATGGGGCGTGTATGAGGTCACGCTCAAGGGGCCGACGAATGGGAATCCGTTCCTCGATGTGCGCTTCGCGGCGAAGTTCGCGCAGGGGTATGACTCGATTGAAGTTCCCGGATTTTATGATGGCGATGGAAATTATCGCGTGCGTTTCAGCCCGGACAAATTGGGCGCGTGGCAATACGAGACGTTGAGCGGCACGCCGGAACTCAACGGCAAGACCGGCGAGTTCACCGCCACGAAACCATCCGCGCAGAATCACGGCCCGGTGCGCGTGGCGAACACGTTCCACTTCGCCTACGCGGACGGCACGCCTTACAAGGAACTCGGCACGACGTGCTACGTCTGGACGCATCAGCCGGAGGCAGTGCAGGAGCAGACGCTGAAGACGCTCGCGGCGTCGCCGTTCAATAAATTGCGGATGTGCGTTTTTCCCAAGCGCTACACTTGGAACACGAACGAGCCGACGATTTATCCGTTCGAGGGCAAGCCGCGCAGCTTCGATCTTGCGCGGTTCAACGCGAAATTTTTTCAGCACTTCGAGCAGCGCATCCTCGATCTGCAAAAGCTCGGCATCGAGGCGGACATCATTTTGCTGCATCCCTACGACGACGGCGCGTGGGGTTTTGATCGCATGACGGCGGTGGAGGATGACCGTTATTTGAAATACGTCGTCGCGCGGCTCGCGGCATATCGCAACGTCTGGTGGTCGCTCGCGAACGAATACGATTTCATGAAATTCAAAACGGAGAACGACTGGGAACGCATCGGCCAGTTGGTTTCCGGCAGCGATCCGTATCATCACTTGCTCGGCATTCACAATGGAAAAATTTTGTTCAATCAAAATCGTCCGTGGATCACGCACGCCTCGATTCAGAACGGCGCGGCGGTGCAAGACCCGAACATCGCGGGCATCTATCGCGACGCGTATCGCAAGCCCATCGTGTATGACGAGGTGAAATACGAGGGCAACATCGCGAACCGCTGGGGGCAGTTGAGCGCGGAGGAATTGGTTTTTCTGTTTTGGAATTCAACCGTCGCCGGAACGTATTGCGGCCACGGCGAAACTTACAAGAGCGATGATCAAATTCTTTGGTGGTCAAAAGGCGGCGTGTTGAAAGGTCAAAGCCCCGCGCGGCTCGCGTTTCTCAAAAAAGTTTTGGACGATGCGCCCGCCGCCGGCATCGAGCCGATTGATAAATGGCAGAACGCGGAATATGGCGGCAAGCCGTCCGAGTATTATCTCGTCTATCTCGGCAAGCAGACGCCGCCGACTTGGGAATTCAAAGTGCCGAAGCCGCCGCAGGGCAAAGGCATCCCGCCCGCCGACGGCATGAAGTTCACCGCCGAAATTCTCGACACTTGGAACATGACCGTGACGCCGGTGGACGGCGTGTTCACGCTCAAGAAAAAGGACGGCTATTTCCACGCGGACAAGGATGGGCGCTCAATCACGCTGCCGGGGAAACCTTACATGGCGATTCGGATCAAGCGGGCGAAGGAGTGATTCCCGTGAATTTCTATCAACCTCGTGGCTCCGATTTTTGACGGTGTCGGTGAGGGCGGCATTTAGTGGACTACGGCGGGCGTCGCCCGCCGGAAAATTTTCCGCCCAAAGCATGAAACCAATCCCGTTGCCATTCGCGTGGATTCGCGTCCATTCGCGGTTTCAACTTCGGCGTTCGGGTTAAAACTGTGGCCACTGGTATGGATGGCGGTGGGAATAGCGCGGCAGCGTCTTGGACTGCGCCAGCCCTCTGGCGCTTTGGCGTCTTCAACATTGCGGGTGAAAAGCGGTAGAGGACTACCGCAGTCCAAGACCTCGCGGACGCTCATTCCTGATTGAAAAATCCGGCCGCACTTTTTTTATCGAAATGCTCTAAGCGTCCGAATTTCCGTGAGCCGTCCGTCCGTCTGAAAGCGGTGTCGCGGCTCCCGCCTTGCCACCGCAGTCCAAGACGCGCCCGACCAAATCAGGCTCTATTGGTTTTCGAGGACGATTGAAACGCGCGAAAGATGGTGTTGAGTTTGAGCCTCGTTACCTCGGCGGCTACGAAAATTATTTCGGCCACGCGCCGTTGACGAAGGGGCGCGGCGACAGTTTCGCCGGATCAAGGACGACGTGCTTGATGCGTTTGCGTTCCCAAGTGTAGGTGATGTGGACGAGGCCATCGCTCGTCTGGATGACGGCGGGGTAGGCGAAGCCGTTCGGTGCATCGGGGTCGTTTTCCAGTTCGAGCGCGGCTTGCCACGAAGGAGAATTTTTGGAACTCACCGGCAAGATGCCTGTGCCGCTACTGACGGCGACGTTGAGCGGGCTGCGGCCTTTGTTGTTGGAGCCGGTGCGGAGGTTGTGGTTATAGACGAGAAGCTGGCGGCCATCGCGCAGCGTCACGGCGTCGGTGCCGGAATTGGGATTGGGCAAATCTGTCAGCGTCATCTCGCCCCACGTTGCGCCGCCGTTTTCGGACCAAATCTCAAACAGCTTGTCGTTCTTGGTGCGGCCAATCACCTGAAGTTTTTTGTCGCCGTGAAATAAAATGCTCGGTTGAATCGCGCCGATGGTTTTGCCGTCGTTGACGGGCGGCGTGGCGCTCCACGTTTTTCCTAAATCTGAACTACGCTCGAAGTGGACGCGCCAGCCGTCTTTGCCTTCGGTGCTGGTCGGCGAAAGAATGTCGCCATTCGCAAGCTGCACGGGTTTGTTTTTTATCGGGCCGAGAATTCCATCGGGCAGGCGTTGCGGCGGCGTCCAGGTTTTACCGTCGTCAGCGGAGGTCGTCATCATGCCCCACCACTCGGCGGGCGACGGGCCGACTTTGTAGAACAACATCAGCGGGCCATTGCGCGGCTGGAATAAAACCGGATTCCACGTCGGCAGGCGGTTCGTGGAAAAACCCACGCCATCCGCGACGGCGACGGGCGGCGTCCACGTTCCATTTTCATTTCGCGAAACGTAGATGCACACGTCGG